>JAHIVS010000621.1 GCA_018816605.1 Pseudomonadota bacterium | reverse complement strand
TGCTTCTTGATATTGTTATGGGCATAGGCCTGTGCACCCTTGCCGATTTTTTCGGCTGCCCAGTAGGTCCCTTCTGCCAGCACATCCCCGATGCCTTCCCGGTTCACAATCATGTTCAGCAGATAATAAAACCGGCCTTCATTGTCTTCGGGCATTCCGGGAAAATCCTCGGGTGACAGAATTTTAGCTTCAAGCAGTTCAAGGGCAAAGGCCATTACCTGGGGGGCGGAGAATCCGTCCAATCCGTATTCCGTGGCTTTCTGGGCAATTCTGAGTCCAAAATCCAGGTCTGAAAAAGCGCCCATGGTATAGGTCAGTTTTGTAAAGCATTTCATCATGTAGGTGGGCAGGCCCGGCATGGAAATGGTGGCCCCGCAGGTCATGGGACAATTGTAACAGGAGATCAGGCGGGTCCTTGCCTTTTCCATTGTCACCAGCCAGTCCCTTGCAACCTCTTCGGTCCAGAAATCTTTTCTCCTTACCCTGGAATTTCCCCAATTGAAATTTTCAGTATGCCATTTTTCATCATGGACTTTCATCTCCTGGGGAGACCCAAGGCCTGCCAGGATGGGCATGACGCCCGGAATCGGGTTCTCATTGCGAAATTGTATATATGCCATGACCTCATTGCACAATTCCATATATTCCATGGGTTTGGCAATATTGACATCCTTTGTACCGCGAACAACAATGGCCTTGACCCCTTTGTCCCCCATGACGGCCCCTATGCCGCCCCGGGAGGCGGAGGACCGGCCCTGTTCGATGGACGCATAGAAAACCCTGTTTTCACCCGCCTTGCCAATGGCAGCCACCTGGGCCTTGGGTTCTTTTAACTCTTTTCGAATCATTTCAGCCGCTTCAAGGGCGCCTTTGCCCTTTAAATGGGAGGCATCCCGCAATTCCACCTTATCGTTGTGTATCCATATATATACCAGTTTTGGGGACTTGCCCCGGAGAACCACCTTGTCAAGCCCCGCATACTTGAGCTCGGGTGCAAAAAATCCGCCCATCATGGAAAACGCCATCAGCTGGGTCTGGGGAGAAATGGTGGTCACAATGGTGCGGTTACAGCCGACAGCCGGTGTGCCGCACAAAAGACCGGCACTGAAAATCAACAGGTTCTCGGGTGAAAAGGCACCCGCTTCAGGGGGAACCCTGTCCCATAATATCTTTGCATTTGTTCCCAGCCCGCCCAGGTAAAGCTCGGTCTCCCTTGGATCCGTTGCTACCTTCTCAATGTTTCCCCGGGTTAAATCAATTTCCAGGTTAAACCCTGTCTCTGCATACCTCATTTTTTTCCCCTTCCATATGCCTTTAATACCGAATCACAAAAAGACCCTTGGCGATACAAAAACATCCATGCTCCGTGGTACAATGTGATTATATATAAGCTACATAATAACTACGTGTCAAGAAAAAATGATTAAAAAAAATCCATTGCCCCGCGCCGACAGGCAGTGCAACCGGGATCATGCCGGCAGGTAACACCGGCAAAAAAAATTTATGGTTCAGCACCCGAAAACAAGGACCTGAACCATAAATTCTCCAACCTATATATCCATTATTCCACTGACCCTACTCTTGGGGCTTGCCCATAACGCTGGCAAACATCTCATCATTCCATAGCTGTGAATCGGCCACATTCTGACGGAATTTAATGAAGTCAATGGTATCCTTACCCGTTATTTTCTTGGTATTAAAGGCGCCAAAGCCCAGGAAGGCTTCTCCGCCCATATTGGCGGCCAGCCAATGCCGGTGGTCGTTTTTCATGGTATCCCAGAAAAATTTCTTTTTCTGACGGATACCGTCAATGGATTTGATCAAACAACCGGGGAAGAGATTTGCAAATTTCCAGATCACATTGTTGACCTCTTTGTCCAGCAATTCAAAATCGGCATCTGCCTGGTATTTTTTTATGAGGTCACGGCCGTCCTGGAGTGCCTGTCCGGATTTGTACTCACCATAGACAATCTCTCCATCTTCCACATATTTGTCCGTAATAACGGCGGGATTCCTCACCCATTCTCCGTTAATTTTAAGAACCGGGACCACCTTGGAAATCATGCCCTTTGCCTTCATCTTATAGGAAGACCATGTTTCACAGGAGACACAGTTCCACATGGCATCTTCCGCTGTCAGGAACCAGGGGAGAAAATCCGATGAACCGCCGGCAGGGGCAGACCCGTGCTTGGGTCCTGCCTGGCCGAAAATGGCAAGGTCGGAAGAAACCGCTATGTCACAGGCAAGCCCTATTTCCTGGCCTCCGGCCACCCGCATGCCGTTCACCCGGCAGACAACCGGTTTTTTACAGGCAAGAATGGAATCCACCATATGGTTGAAAAGCTCCATGTACTGGCCGTACTCATCACATCTTTTTGAATAGAATTCCGAATACTCTCTGGTGTTTCCACCGGTACAGAATGCATAGGGGCCGGTACCTGTAAAAACAACCGCCACAACACTTCTGTCCAGGGACGCATTTTCAAAACCGGCAATCACACCCTTTACCATGTCCGTGGTATAGGAGTTGAATTGTCTGGGGTTGTTCAGGGTGATCCAGGCAACAAACAATTTTTCAGTAACCTTGCCGTTCGGATCTGTCAGCGGCTTTTTTTCATACATCACACAGGGTGCTTGGGTTCCCCAGTGGGGGTTTCTATGCAGGGAATGATCCTTAACTTCGTTCTCTCTCGGCATCCACTCAAGACTCATCTTCGCTCTCCTTATAATATTAAAACTTTTATTGTTTTACCAAGGGGCCGGGCAGTTTTGCATGCCGTCAACATCTTGTTATCCGGCAGGAATGACTGCCCCTGACCCCATAACCGGCTAACCGATATAGCCGCCGTCCACACCCAGAACCTGACCGGTAATATAGCTTGCATCATCTGAAGCCAGGAATACAAAAGCAGGGGCAATCTCTTCGGGTTCCGCAAACCGGCCCAGCTGAATTCTACCCTCATAAATTTTACGAAGCTTTTCATCGGTCTGAAGCTTGCCTGTCATTTCTGTTTTTGTAATGCCCGGGCAGATGACATTTACATTGATATTGTACCTGCCCAACTCCCGGGAGGCTGATTTTGTGAACCCGATGATCCCGGCCTTTGCAGAGGCATAGTTGATCTGGCCGACGGTGCCGAAAATGCCTGCAGTTGAGATCACATTGATGATCTTGCCATAATTTTTCTCTTTCATATACCGGCCGGCTGCCTGTGTGGTGTTAAAAGCGGCCTTCAAATGGATATCAATGATAGCATCCCAGTCTTGTTCGGTCATCTTGAGCAGCATGGAGGGTTTGGAAACACCGGCATTGTTGACGACAATATCAACGCCGCCTAGCTGTTTCACACATTCATCCACCATATTCTGGGCACTGGCATAGTTTGCAACATCGGCCGCAACCGCAACGGCTTTGCGGCCAAGGGCTTGGATCTCGGCACAGGTTTCTTTGGCTGCGGCATCATTGGAATGGTAGTTTACCAGAACATCTGCCCCCTCTTTGGCATACATCAGGGCAATGGCTTTTCCGATTCCCCGGCTCCCACCGGTAACAATGGCTTTTTTCCCTTCTAATTTCATGGGTCATCTCCTTATCTATAAGTGTATTCGTTGATAGAATTTACATGGGTCAGGTCCGAAAATTGAGATACTAAAAATCAGGTACCAGTACGATTCTCTGATCCGGCGACTGCTTGTGGGCTTCATCAAAGCTTTCTTTAATGGTCCCCATGGGCCGGGTTTGGACAAATTCCTCAAAATTGATCTTTTTGCCGGTGATCATGCCCAGCACCGATGGATAGTATTCCGGCAGACATCCCCAGGTGCCGATCAATTCGGCATCAAAGGCCATGAGCCTTGAAATGGAATATTCTACCTTGTGGGGACCAAATCCCACCACCACCATTTTTCCGGTAAAGCTCAACAATGCAAGCCCCAGTTCCTGGCCGGGTTTGGTTCCCGAAACTTCAAAAATCTTCCAGCCGGTGGAAGCAAGTCCCTTTTCTTTTCTAAAGGCTTTGAGTTCTCCTGCAATTTCCTTGGGGGTTTTGCCCATGGAATTGACAGAAAAATCAGCCCCGTTTTTCAGCATGGTATCCAGGCGATCCTGGTTGATATCAATGGCAACCACAGAGTTGGCTCCCAGGGCTTTCAGAATCTGAACCATGTATTGCCCCACCCCGCCGACGCCAATGACAATGGTGTTATCCCCCACCTGAATATCCGCCCTTTTGGCCGCCTGGAACGGAGTCGTTGCCGCATCGGCCACAACCGCCAGTTTTTCCAGGGGAAGATCCCCTCTGTTCTTTACCTCGCACAAATCAATGGCCGGAACCGGGATATGACTGGAAAATCCTCCATAAATCCCCATGCTGTTCCCCGGCATTTTCTGATCAAGGCAGCGGTTTCCCCTGCCGGTTTTACACAGATGGCATTTCCTGCACGGCATAACCGCAGGAATGATCACCTCTTTTCCCATCCAGGATTCAACATCACCGGCGGCGGCCACAATGGTTCCGGAAATTTCATGGCCCAGTGTCAGGGGAGGCTTGTTCACCGTGGGCACGCCATAATAAAAGTATCCAAGGTCCGTGTGGCAGATACCGCATCCGGCAACTTTCACCAAAACCTCTCCGGGTTTGAGCTCGGGAACCTCTATCTGGGTTTTTTCCAACCGACCAGGGGTGACAACGCCGGTTTCCCTGTCTTTGCTAAAGGGAGTTACCATTTGCCAGGTCCATATTTTATCCGGTACTTGTGTCATTTTTTTCTCCTTTCCATTATCTTTCCTTAATTTATTTTACAGCCCAGACCTTCCATAAAAATATCCAGACGTTTTCGGGTAGCTGCTTGATCAAATTCATTCTCATCGCCCATATTCCCTTCGTAGGCCACCACACGATGACCGCGTTCAATGAGGGCCAGACGGGTTTCGGCAATCCCCATACAAAGCCCCCGGCATCCCCGGTTATAATGAAGAACAATTCCGTCTGTATCCCACCGCCGGGCAATGGCATCCATCATCCGGGTTTTGTTGTCCGGGTGGTAAAAATGCTGGTACATGGGTTTGGACAAATGCCAGTCGGCCAGCAGGGTGCAGCATTCTTCCCGGGTCCCGGGTTTTCTGTCCGGCAAGGGTCTCGGACGAAGGTCATGGGTTTGGGCATCATAAAGCCACATTCCTTCAAGGCCAAATGTATAGAGAGATCCGATGGAAACAACACCCTGGTCTGCCATGCGTTTGTAAATGTCGGAAAACCCCCAGGGAGATCCGATATCCGACATCACCCGGAACCGCTCATTGTGAACGGCTGCAATGCCTCTGTCCACCCGGTCTTTTACTTCGTCATAAAGTTCATCATAGAAATCGGCAAACTCGGAATTTGATTTTTGTAATGTTCCGAACACATAAAAGGAATAGAGAAATTTTTCATCCAGAGGCGCGGGCTTTGCGCGGTTGAGCATGCAGATCTGTGCCCACTTATGGGTGGAGCGCAGATCATTCCAGGCAGCATTGATAAAGCGTTCATCATCAAATTTTCTTCCCGTTGTTGCCGTAAGCCACTCAATTCCGTCCAGCAGCTGATCGGCCACATATTTTATTCTGTGGGGATACATCTTGGGCTCAAAGGGGGGATAGGCGCCCACGCCGACATCCACCACAAAAATGGGCACCCCTCCTTTCATCTGGGCTGCATTTTGATACCATTTTGCATGGGAACAGCAGATATGCTGGCTCCATCCAAAATCAGGTTTGACAAATTTTCCGCCAAAGGCGGATTCATCTGCCAGAAGGGATCCCCAGTAATTTCTCATGTGGGCGCAAAGATCCCGGGAAAACCCAAAGTTCCGGGCCGCCTCCAGAAATTTTTTTGACAGGGGTCTGTCAAAGGCACAGGCGGCGCCATAGGATTCTCCGGAAATACAAAAGACATCCTCCCCCAGCCCCGAAGGAACCGCGTCAAATGCCCAGGCGCTTCCCATCCATCTAAGGCCGCCTTTTTCCCCGGCCCGGGCATAATTCTGATAGAACCTATTGCGCAGTTCCTTTGCCTTTTTCCAGCATTTAAGCGGTTCTGTGGGGTATCTTCCCATTTTGCTCCCAAGGTTGCGGCCGGAACCCGGACGGCCCGTTAATCAAAAAAATCATATTCTGTTTCCAGGGTCTCAAGAAATTCCTCCACACGGATTGAGAAGGCTCCCACCGGCGTAACCACATCAAATTCCAGGAAATAGGTGGGAATCCCGGCCTCTTCAAGCGCTTTTTTGACAAATGGCATATCCGCTTCATGGGTATCACAAAATTTTTGCCGGATCACAAGGGCACCGTCACACTTAAACGCCCTGGCCAGTTCGACAATCTTTTCCACCCGCCTTCTTTGGGGCCAGTCTTTGGACGGACAGGGTGTCCTGGTACAATACCTTTGTGCAATGGCGGTTAAGGGATCCGGGGTGCCTTCTTGTGCCTCATCCCAGAAATAGCGGGTGGTGGCGCAATGCTCTTCAACAACAATGGTGGCCCCCACAGCTCCTGTCTCCCCCAGATTCTCTACCATCTCGATAAACGCCATGTCATCATTTTCACTGCCCACGAGAAGCAGCCTTTTCCCCGTATCCCTTTCAAAGAGGCCTGTTTCAGGGGGTCTTTCCTCAAGTTCTGCGATGGCTTTTTTTGCCGCCGGCAGCCATTCCCGGGCATCTGTAAAGAAAGCGGAACAGATCATAACCATGCTCTGGGCACCGGTTATGGGCGGATTCTTGTGTTTTCTGAGTGCATAGATCTGTTTCATGGTCTGCCGGACCTCATTCATAATACAAATTCCCCTTTCAAGGTCGGCATCGGTAATCGTCCTGCCGGTCAGCAGCTCAAGCTTTCTGATCAGCAGCCCATACTCTTGTTTGAGAAATGGAATTGCCCTTGGGCTCTGGACATGGTTCGGCATGGGCAGATAATGGCTCCACCCAGGGTTTTGGTGGATCTCCCAGGAGGTAAAGGCCTGCTGTAAATGAAGACAGGACTGGCCAAAGGCAATACCGTCCAGATAATCGTATTTTCCCGAAAGTCCCTGGGCAAGGATATCACGGCAAAAGGGGCAGAACATCGGAAAAATATGGGGTTCTGTAAGATCTTCCAGTTCATGGGACCCCAGAATTCGAACCGGCAGAACCTCAAATGCGTAAAATATTTCTTCCGGGGTGTAGGTACAAAAATACCCGACTATTTTTTGATGGGTTCTTTTTTTCCAGTCTTTCTGGTATTCGTGCCTGCCCGCATACCATTTATGAAATTGCGATAGTGCCATACCCCCCTCATCCCATCTTTTGCGCTAGCATTTCACCACTTTTACTTTGGTCCCGATCCATTCAGGCGGAAGATAAACCCTGCCGCTGTTCCCGCTGGATTTGACCGTTTTTTCGATCAATTCTTCACCATAGATTTCAAACTTCACCTTGCTGGGCGGATCACGCTCTTCAGCCCTATCCGTTTTTTCATCCTCGCTCGCCATGATGTTGAGACTCCTGTTTACAAAATAGCTATCCAGGGGTACATTCCAGCTATTACTTGGACATTTTATAGTTATATTACAGCTACACGTCAAGAATTTAATATTATTTTTTTGTGGCAGGCGTCCTCAAATCAGACAAAAATCGGATTTTTTATCTTCAATTAACGGGAGAAGAGGCGGGGGCATTCTGGTGATGGTTGGAAATTAAACATACGAACGGGTATCTGAATTTGGATGCTGAAGTGTTTTCATCCGGCCCTTTGTGTTTGTTTAAGAGATCAATGGTTTCCTTCTCAGGGATATTTTTAACAGATTGCACCCGCTACCCCCATTTAATCACATTTTCGCGGGCCATTTCCCAGGATACCGCTGCAATAGGGCCATTGAGCTGTGGGGAAGCCATGGCCTATTCTTTTTCCGGAATATCCAGGTCGAACAATTGCCGGGTCACATTCAGATACAGGGAGTCGTCCCTGTGGTCCCCTGTGTTTCTCAGAAACCGGATGGGATCATGGATGGCCCGAGTTGCAATGGCCTGGGTCATGCGCCGGACCGCCTCAATCTCCTCAGGCGACAAATGGCCCAGGGAAGAAATGGTCTTGTTGAATTCCATTTCAACGATTCCGGTCATCTTGTCGTTAATGGCCTTGATGGTGGGAACAATGGCAAGGCTGTCCATCCATTTTTGAAAGCTTACCACGGCTTCTTCCACAAACCGCCCGGCCTTGACGGTCTCCTGCTCCCGCTGGGCGATATTGGTTTCAACTATGCTTCTTAGGTCATCAATATCATACACATAGGCGTTGGACACCCGGTTGATTTTGGGATCAATATCCCTTGGCACGGCGATATCAATGAAAAAGATGGTTTTATGCTGCCTTTTTTTCATGGCCCGCTTTACCTGGTCCTGGGTAAGGACATACTCCGTGGCACCGGTTGAGCTGATGATAATGTCCACATCGGAAAGCACGGCTTCCCTCTCCTCAAACTGGACCGCCCGGCCCTTGAATTTCTGGGCAAGGGCAAGGGCATTTTTAAAGGTCCGATTGGCCACCACAATCTCTTTAACCTTGTGGGATATCAAATGCTCAACCGCAAGTTCCGCCATTTCACCGGCCCCCAGCAGCATCACCCGGATATCCGACAAATCACCAAAAATTTTATTGGCAAGCTCTATGGCGGCATAGGAGATGGAAACCGCATTGTCCCCGATGCCGGTCTCTTTTCTGACCCGCTTGGCAACGGAAAAGGATTTGTGCATCATCCGGTTGAGCAGCACACCGCAGGCGCCTTCTTCCACTGCGGTCTTATAGGCTTTTTTGATCTGACCCAGAATCTGGGGTTCGCCCACCACCATGGAATCCAGACTGGCGGATACCCGGAACATGTGCCGGATGGCCGCCTCTCCCCCGTGGATGTACAGCGCTTTCCGGAACTCAGAAACAGCGATCCGCTTATGCCGGGAAATAAAGTGTATGATCTCCTCAATCTGGTCACCGGTTTTGGGGATGTACAAAATTTCCGTCCGGTTACAGGTTGAAAACACAAGGGCTTCCTTGATATGGGGATCCTCCTTCAGATACCCAAGGGCCCCGAGGGTCTCATCACTTGTGAAAGACAATTTTTCCCGAAGTTCCACAGGCGCTGTTTTATGATTTGCACCAATTAAAAAAATATTTGACATGGTTCTTTCACTATTTGGTAAAATTCTGGTGATGCCCGCCCAGAAAAATATTAACTCCCAGAAAGGTAAAAATAATAATCATAAATCCGATAATTGTCATGATGGCCGATTTCCGGCCCCGCCAGCCGGAATGGAACCGGAAATGCAGCAGGGCCGCATACATAAGCCATGTGCAAATGGAAAACACCTCTTTGAAGTCCCAGCTCCAGAACCGTCCCCATATGGCTTTGGCATATATGAATCCGGTGATCAGGCCAAAGGTCAAAAGGACAAAGCCTGTGGTAATACAGGTATAACTGACATTGTCCAGAAAATCCAAAGAGGGCAGCCGTTTATAAAAAAACCCCGGGCTTTTGGATCGTATCCCTTTTTCCTGGAGCAGATACAAGATTCCGGCTCCACAGGCAAGCCCCAGGGCTGCATCTCCCGTAAAGACCAGGGCAATATGGGCGATAAACCAGAATCCCCTCAGCGTCTCATTGGAGGCCACGGGGGTATCCGGAAGCACCATGACCGAAAGCATCATTACCGACAAGAGGGTGGCGGCAAAAACACCCAGAATTTTAAGGTTAAATTTATACTGAAAATACAAAAACATACCGCCAAGGGAAAGGGCTGCCAGGGAAAGGCTCTGTACCATATTCTGGACCGGCAGCTCCCTGGCCGCGATCCCGGTTGCAGCCACGCTGAGAAGATGAATCCCAACACCCGTGGACACCAGGAATAAAGACACTTTTTGAATCCTGTCCCGTTGATCAAACAAAAAAAACACATATCCTGCCATACTGAAAAAATACAATAGCGTGGCAAGGTGCAGCATGATACTGGCTGGCTGTAAGTCCATTTATTTCTCCTGTGGTCCAAGGCGTTTATAATCAACCCCGGGCCCGAGCAGTTCAACGAGAACCTTGTCTATCCGGGCTTCGTCCCGGGCAGCGATCAGGGCCGGCAGATTTTTTTCAACCAGGGCGGTAAATATTTTCTTATGTGCGGCAGGGTCATGCCCCGCTTCCAGCAGTTTTTTCCGGATATTGCCCATGAGCACCAGAAAGTCTTCGTACTCCGGCCCGAACCTCTGCTCAAGATCTTTGCGGATGTGTTTGGCCAGGGCCGGACTTGCCCCGGATGTGGAAACGGCACACAAAAGATCCCCCCTGTCCACAACCGAAGGAAGAATGAAATCCGACCTGTCCGGGTCATCGGCAATATTGCACAGGAGATTCCGGGCCTTGGCGTCTGCCTGGATCCGCCTGTTCAGACTGCCATTGTCCGTGGCGGCAAAAACCAAAAAAACAGTGTCCAGATCCGATGGATCATAGGATTTGCACTCCAGACAGATGCCGGCGCTTTTTTTTCCGGCTTCAAGTTTTTGGGAAAATGTTTTGCTGATCACCCGCACCCGGGCGCCCGACCGGGAAAGGCCCAGGGCTTTGCGGGTACCGACCTCCCCCCCTCCCACCACCAGACAGTCACGGTCCTTTACATCCAGAAAAACGGGGTAATATTTCATTTTGACCGCATCCCTTGCGCACTTACCTTGTTTAAATAAAAGATTTAGTATATAGTGCCGGTCATATTTTTTCAATATCTTTATCACCCCAGATTGAGGATTGACTGCCATGATAATCGATTTCCACACCCATCTTTTTCCCGAAGCGGTCAGAACCGACAGATCTTGTTTTTTTGACAAGGAGCCTGAGTTCAAGCTGCTCTATAACGCACCCAATGCAAAAATTTCCACACTTTCCGAACTGATGGTCTCCATGGATCTCCATGGGGTGGATATTTCCGTGGTCTGCGGATTTCCCTGGAGAAACCCGGAGTATGCCCGGAAAAACAATGATGCAATTCTTGAGGCTGTCCAGAGGTATCCGGACAGGATAAAAGGACTTGCCTGTTTTGACCTGGCCTGGGAGGGCGCGGCAGACGAAGCCGTCCGCTGTATGGACGCAGGACTTTCCGGCGTGGGAGAGCTGGCCTTTTACCTTTCCGGCATTGATGAAACCGCCATAAGGCTTCTGGAACCTGTCATGGCAGCCCTGTTATCCTGGGGCAACCGTCCCTGCCTGATCCACACCAATGAACCCGTGGGTCATCCCTATCCCGGCAAGACACCGGTGACCCTGGAACAGATCCATACCCTTGCACGGGCATTTCCCGATAACCGGATCATCCTGGCCCACTGGGGGGGCAGTATTTTCTTCTACCACGTCATGAAAAAACAGGTGAAAGAACATCTGAAAAACATCTGGTATGATACGGCTGCCTCTGTTTTTCTCTATGATCCTCAAATCTATGACATGGCCGTGCGGGCCGGTGTCATTGACAAGGTGCTGTTTGGCACGGATTTTCCCCTGCTTACACCGGACCGCTACTTTGCCGACATGGACAAGTCTGCCATGACATCGGCCCAGAAAGAACAGGTATTGGGAACAAATGCCCTTGCCCTTTTGGAATAAAGGTTCAGGCACTGGCATTGATCATGGTCTTTGGAGCAGGCAGATGTCTTTAGTGGGCGGCTCTCGCCTTTGGGGTCTGGTGATGTGTTTCTGCGCGATCTGGTCTGCAGGGGATGGAATGGAAACACGTATGGTTGATCTAAACCATAGGCCCTTTGTCGCAAGTTCTTTGATCTTGCCAAAAGAGAATTTTCCCGGGCAGATCTGTTTTTACGGGAAACTGCCCGGTGTCTTTCTGGCAGGCAAGTGAGGCTGTCAGCCGTCAGGCTGGAATACTGATTTTAAACCCGGTGCCCCTGCCCCTTTGGCTTTCCACTTCGATTTTACCATTGTGGTACTGGACAATATGCTTGACAATGGCAAGGCCCAGGCCCGTCCCCCCTTCATTGCGGCTTCTGCCCCTGTCCACCCGGTAAAACCGGTTAAATATCTTGGGCAGATGTTCCTTGTCAATACCGGTTCCGGAATCCCGGACCTCAATGACCACCCCCCCCTTCCGGGAAAAAACATGAATGCCAACCTTTGTCTTGTCCGGGTTATACTTAAGGGCATTGTCCACCAGATTGATAAGGGCCTGCTCCATTAGAATGGGGTCTATCATGGCCGTGATGGTTTCAGGACAATCAAGGGTGATCTGGATGTTTTTTGTGTCTGCCAGGGGCTGACAGATATGAACGGCTCCCTCGATAAGCGGTGACAGGTGATGGGATTCAAAGGCAATGGCGGTTCCTTCCAGTCTTTCCAGACGGGACAGGGCCAGAAGGTCATCGATCAGGGCCACCATCCGGTTGACATTTTTTTCGATGATCTTTAAAAACGCTTCCAGATTCTGGGTTTCCCCGGCCTCCAGCATCTGCTGGAGGGTTTCAATAAACCCCTTGATGGTGGTTAAGGGCGTTTGTAATTCATGGGAAACGTTGGCGGCAAAATCCTTGTGCATCCGCTCAAGACGACGGATACGGGTAATGTCATGGAAGATAATCAAGGTCCCCATTCGTTTTTCCTGGGCATCGTAAAGGGCCGTTGAGTGGATATTCAGCAGATAGGCCTCGTCCCGCTCAATTAAAATATCATCCTCGACCGGCTCATGGGTGGACAATGCCCTCTGGATAAAGGTCTGGAGCTTATAATTTCTGGCCACCTCCAGAATATTTTTTTTCTTAAGGGTGTGAGCGGGAAAATCAAAAATTCTGGCCGCCGCCGCATTGATGGTAATAATCTGCTCATGGTTGTCAATGGCGATCACCCCTTCCTGCATGCTGGCATGGACCGCCTCAAGCTCCAGGCTCCGGTTCTTGAAGTCCAGAATTTTTTCATCCAGATTTATGGCCATTGTGTTCATGGCCCTTGCCAATTGCGATAATTCTTCCGTGTCCGGGACAGCCAGCCGATTGTCCAGATTCCCCTTGGCAAACGCAATGGCCCCGTTTTTCATTTCCTCCATGGGTTGGGTTATCTGTCTTGCCACATAGAAACTGGCAATGGCAGCGGCAATAAGGGTAAGGATAAGGGTCACCAGGATATTATTCCGCACCGCAATAATTTTGTTGTCAATGTCGGATATGGAAACCGCCGTCCTGACCACGGCAATCACCTGATTTTTCCGGTTCTCCGGGATCACGGGCAGGGCAATATACATCATGTTCTGATCCAGGGTTGCGCTGTAGCGTACCGAGATTCCCTTGTTCCCCTTAAGGGCTTCCTGTATTTCAGGGCGGGCCAGGTGATTTTCCATGGTCTCAACCCGGCCGAAGGAATCCCCCACCACCGCACCCGAAGGCAGGATAATGGTAACCCTGGTCTGGATGGTTTCTCCGATTTTTTTGCACAGCTTATCAATCTCCGGGATCTGCTCCCTTTCCCCCCCAAGGAATTGGGCGAACTTGTTTTGGAGCAGTTTTGCCTGGATGGTCAATTCTTTTTCCGAATTCGCAAGGAAAAAATCCTTGAAATGCCGGGTGGAATACCAGGTCACCACGGTAAGTGACAAAAGGATGATGACCAGAAAAGAAGGGAATATCTGCCAGATGAGCTTTCGTTTTTTAATCATACTTCAAACAGACTTTCAATTAAGATTCTTTAAACCGATACCCAACCCCTCTTACGGTTTCAATATGGGAGGAATAGTGTTTTAATTTTTTGCGCAAACCCACAATGATCACATCAATGCTTCTTTCTGTTACCGCATAATTCTCGCCATGGATGGCATCCACAATCTGCCCCCGGGTGAAAACCCATCCTTTTTTGTCTGCCAGGAAAGAGAGCAGATCAAACTCGGACAGGGTCAGGTCGATAACCTGGTTTTCGATGGTCACCACATGCTTGCCCCGGTCAATCATCATGTCCCCTTCCTGCTTGATACGGGGAGGTTCTCCGGGAATTGCCTTCTGCCGTCTCCTTAAAATGGCCCGGATTCTTGCGATAAGCTCCCTGGGACTAAAGGGCTTGGACAGATAATCATTGGCCCCAAGTTCCAGGCCTGTCACGACATCGGATTCTTCCCCCTTGGCCGTAACCATGACAATGGGGATATCCATGGTATCGTCATTTTTTTTTAAATACCGCGTCACTTCAAGCCCGTCAATTCCCGGCAGCATGAGATCCAGAACAATTAGATCCGGCCGGGAGTGTTTGGCGGTCTTAATGGCGGCCTCACCGGTCATGGCGGTGAGAATGGTATAGCCCTCGTTTTTGAGATTGTATTTTATCAGTTCAATGATATCTTCTTCATCCTCTACAATCAGTATGGTTTCCCTGGACATTCTATTTTCCCGTATTGTATGATTTTTCCCCGGAACAGGTGTCGACGCACCCCAAACCAGGGGTTTTAGGTATGACGGATGATTTCTCCTTCGATCAGATAAATCACCTCTTCTGCAATGTTGGTGGTATGGTCCCCGACCCGCTCTATGTGTCGTGAAATCAAATACATATTGATGATTTCCTCCACCATTTCCGGGTGTTTTTGAATATCGGTTTTCATGATCTCATAGGCATCATTTCGCATGACATTGACCTTTGCATCCATTTCCCGCACCCGATAGGCCATGTCCACATCCATTCGGACCAGGGCATCCAGGCTCAGCTTCAACATTTTTGCCGCAAGGTCTCCCATGGCCGTGTAGTCGTATTTGAACTTGCTGGAATTATAAGAAGAAATTTTGTACCGCCTGGCAATATTAACGGCATAATCGGCAATCCGTTCCAGGTCATTGTTGATCTTGATCACGACCACAATCAGGCGCAAATCCGCAGCAACAGGCTGATACAAGGCAAGGATCTTTAGACATTCCTCTTCTATCTCTATTTCCCGTTCATCCACTTTATAATCCGTATCAATGATAAACTGCGCCAGCTCCAGATCCTCTGCCTGAACCGCCCTCACCGACCGTTTAAACCGTTCCTCCACCATGGCTCCCAGAGAAAGAATCTCTTTTTTAATCCGAAGCATTGCCCGATCAAGATGGCTTGTCATTATTTCCCCCGCAAATTGGTAATCCAAAAATTTTCAGAACCAGGCTTTGCTGAAAAACTCCCAAGGCGGATCATACGCCTGGTTCATCAAACCCAATGGTGTTTTCAATTGGTTGTAGCCGTTCTTGACTAGAATCCTGTTAGATTTGTATTATGGCCGGATTAAATTTAAGCGGATATTTCTTTTTCCAGATATAAAATATTGCCTCTGGGATTATAGGAATACCGGGTAAAATAGGTTTCCATGATATGGATTCCCCGGCCATGATCCTGATCCTCTGGCAACGCTGCTCTCTGCTGGGTTTTCCAGTCAAATCCCTCTCCCTGGTCTGTTATGGTGAGGAAAATAGATTTTTCCTTGTCAATGGTAAGATGAACGTCCACAATCTTATCTGTATCGTTTTTATTGCCGTGGCGAACCGCATTGGTCAAGCCTTCCCTCAGGACAAGGTTAATGGAAAACAAATGGGGAACCACTTGGGGCTGTTTGGACTCTATCATCCTTGTCACAGCCCTGCACGCCTCGTCTATGTATTCCATAAATGAAGAGAACCGGATGTGAAGGGTGTCATTGGATTCTACCGCCTCAAAAATGTCCGTCTCTTTTTCCATTTGCCTATACCTCGACACAGATGAGAACAATGTCATCCTCGGGGCAGCAGTTATTGCCGAACAATTGGCTGATCATTTCCATGGGGGCCTCAGCATACGAGACATTCCGCAGGCTTGAATAAACCGGCAACAGACTGTCAGCCCCCGTGGCCCAGGTGATTTTATCCTCTGCCGATTCCACAAGCCCGTCCGAATAGATAAAAAACCGGTCCCCTCTGGATACACCCATATGGGTCATACCAAAGGCAGCATCGGGAAAAATGCCCAGAACATCTCCGTCCGATTTAATCAGAAAGGGCTCCCCTTTAACCGGAAGGCAGACCACGGGCGGGTGGCCGGCATTGATAATGGTCAGTTTCAGGGTGGTCCTGTTGATGTGCATATAACAGGCGGTCAGGTATTTGCCCTGGGTCAGAATCTCCACCAGCACGTCATTGATCATTTTCATGCTTTCGGCAGGTGAATACACAGGGGTGCAATTCTGGGCCAGCAGGGCTTTGACCGATGCCGTCATATAGCTGGTTTCAATATCATGCCCCGAAGAGTCTGCCACAAAATAGCCGGTAATATTGTCTGAGATATTTAGGATGTCGTAAAAATCACCCCCCGCCTCCTGGAGCGCCTTGTAATAGACCCCGAACCTGGCATGGGGATTTTCTTCCGGCAAGGGCAGCATGGCCACCTGGGCCTTGGTCACCTGCCGGAGCTTTGCCGCCTGGTCCTGGATCAAGGAATTGGTGGCAATGGACAATTTAAGATGAATCCTTACCCGGGCCAAAACCTCCAGAGGATGAAAGGGCTTTGTAATATAGTCAACCGCCCCCAGTTCAAACCCTCTCAATTTGGCATCCACCTCACTGACACCGGTCAGAAAGATCACAGGAATGGCATTGGTGGCAGCATCTTCCTTGAGTTTTTGGATCACATCAAACCCGTTCTCCCCGGGCATTTCAATATCCAGCAATATCAAATCAGGCAGTTTTTCCAGGGCAATGGCTCTGGCGTCAGGGCCGTTGTCTGCACTGAATATCTGATATCCTTCCTTGGACAATGCTTTTTCAATGAGTTTTAAGTTCAGGGGGTGATCATCCACTGCCAGAACCGTGTAGGGCTGTTTGGCTCCCATTTTTATGCCTCTGTTAAACTGATGTCATTTGGTTGTAATCGCCTTTACCTGGGTTTCAAGATCCTTGATATGGGCATCGAAATTATCAAGACAGCCTGCTTTTGCCTCAAGCTCCATTTTTTTTGCAAGGACAAAGATGGCATCAAACCCCATGTTCCCGGCAGCACCTTTAATGGAATGGGCGGCTGTAGCCGCATCCACCGGACGATTTTTGGAAACACCTTGTTTGATTTTGTCCAGGTCCGACAGGGTGGTGGTAATAAAAAGTTCGGCCAGCTCCATAAACTCTTCTTCATCAATGCCAATCTTGGATGCAAGGTATTTATAATCCATGGAGACTCCCGTTTAAATGAATACTTTTAGAGGAAATTTCGCAGTTCCCGAAAGTATAAAGAATTTATCTTTTCTTGTAAACCACCAATTCAAGGTTCCGGGGGAACCCCTTTCCGGCGGTCTTTTTTTTAATGCACGCGCAAACCTTTTTTCCAGCCTGGTGATTTTCAATACCCCGCCGGATTGTTTCAGCACGCCTGTTCCAAAAAAATATTTTTTTTGTGCGGCGGACATAGCCGGCACCGTCGTAAAGAGTTCCCATCAAATTTAGAGGACAGGCCCTGCCGGAAATATTGACAAAACTAAAAAGCCGCCCAATATTGAACCATAACTTACAGACCCCACAGGAGACAACATGGGCAAATGCAAAAAGCATCCTTCACGGGAAACCAGTTACCGATGTGCAAAATATGACATATATCAATGCAGGGAATGCCTGCGCTGCAAGGATCCCAAGTTATACTGCAAACACAGATCCGCCTGCGCCATCCATTTTATCACGGAAAAAGGGACGGCCCCGGATTTTGAATCCCCACCTCTTTATGCAAAATCATGACATGACAGACAGGACACACCATAACCATTTTCCGAAAACTAAGGGCCAAAAAAATTATGAAAAATGAAACACACAATTTTATCCATGAATACAAGGGACTGGGTGCCTTTGGCATGGACCGGAAAACCGATGAGGAAACCATCATGTTTTACCTGCAGAAATTTTCAGAAGACCGGTTTATGGAAACCTTGGTTCCCAGACTTTCAGACAAAGAACTTGAAGAGATCTATTTGTTTGTCAACGGGCATTTGAAAAAACATATTTCCGAAGAGGAATACCATGGCCTTTTTCTAAAAGACAGATAAATCTGTCATTATTGGTAGGCATTGGTTACTATTTCCCGTTCAGAATGGCGGATACCTGCTTTTTCTTGACAGAGCTCCAAAATTAGCATATCCCATCCCCCATAGAATCGACCCAAATCCTATAGGAGATCTTTCCAAATGCGCCCCAAAAAAGTAATATCCGTTTTTCTGGCCATGGCAGTCCTGCTGGCCTGGACACCCATCTCCCCGGCAAGTGAAAAAAGCCTGATGATGGCCACAACGACCAGCACCGACAACACAGGTCTTCTCGAGTACCTGATCCCCCATTTTGAAAAAGAAACCGGCATCACCCTCAAATGGACTGCCACAGGAACAGGCAAGGCATTGAAACTGGGTGAAAACTGTGACGTGGATGTGCTGCTGGTCCATGCCCCTGCAGCTGAAAAAGCCTTTATTGAAAAAGGATATGGCAAAGACCGGCGGGAAATCATGTACAATGATTTTGTGATCATCGGACCGGAATCAGATCCTGCCGGCATAAAGGGGAAAAGCATTCCAGATGCCCTTGCCGCCATCAAAAACCTGCCGGCCTCCTTCATGAGCCGGGGGGATGATTCGGGCACCCACAAAAAGGAGCAGCAGCTGTGGAAGGATGCCGCAATTGCTTTGCCGGACCAAGAGGCCTGGTATATCCAGACCGGCCAGGGCATGCTGGCCACCATCAATGTGGCCCAGGAGCGATCCGGTTATACCATGACAGACCGGGGCACCTATATCAAATACCAGGACACCAAAGGCGGCAATGCGCCCTTGAAGGTTTTGGTGGAGGGGGATGAAATCCTCTTGAACCCGTATAGCGTGGTGACCCTGAACCCGGACAATTGTCCCAAGGCAAAAATAGATCTTGCCATTCAATTTTCCGACTGGATGGCATCGGAAGCCGGCCAGAAACGCATCGGTGATTTCAGGCTGCTGGGTCAAAAATTATTTATTCCCAATGCCCGCTAGCACAAGGTTTTTATGGATTTTATCGTCGCAGGCTTTATCCGGGCCATTGAGCTGCTGATACACTTTGACCCGTCAACCTGGACAGCCATTTCTGCAACACTCAAGGCCTCCACCTGCTCCATGCTGATCAGCCTTGGAGCAGGTCTGCCCTGCGGTTTCCTTCTGGGATACTTTGATTTCAGATGGAAAAGACCCCTTCGAACTGTTCTGGACACCCTCCTGGCCCTTCCCACGGTTTCTGTCGGCCTTCTGGTCTATGCCTTTATCTCAAGCCAGGGTCCTTTGGGCCAGTTCGGGCTGTTGTTTACCCTCACCGGCATTGCCATCGGCCAGACCATTCTTGCCTTCCCGATTATCACGGCCATCACCGCCTCCATTGTGGAAAATATTGACCCGGAACTCAAGCTGACCCTGGTTTCCCTGGGAGCAGGCAAAAAAAACATCATTGCCACCTGTCTGTGGGAGGTCCGGTTCGGGCTGCTGGCAGCAGCGGTTACGGCCTATGGCCGGGTACTGACGGAAGTGGGAATCTCCATGATGGTGGGGGGGAACATCAAATATCACACCAGAACCATTACCACGGCCATTGCCCTTGAAACCAACAAGGGACTGTTTGCCGACGGCATTGCTTTGGGCATTGTCCTCATTGGTATTGCCTTTGCCGTAAATATTTCCCTCTCTTTTTTGAGAAAAAAATGAAACAGATCTCCTATCAATTAAACCATATCCAGCACTGCTACATGGATAAATGCGTTCTGGATATTGACAAACTGCAGATTTCCCGGGGATCCATTACAGGCCTGACCGGCCCCAACGGCAGTGGGAAATCCACCTTGCTGAAAATTATGGCCTTTGCCCTGAAACCAACCAGAGGAGATGTGTGTTTCAACGGACGCAAAGAAACCCCCCTGTCCCCCCGGGTCCGCTCCCGGGTCACCCTGCTTACCCAGAAACCCTACCTGTTAAGACGGTCGGTCTTTGATAATATTGCCTATGGCCTGAAAATCCGGAAAGATCTTTCAAACCTTGAAAAAAGAATCTGCAATGCCCTTGAAAGCGTGGGGCTGGACCACGGGGATTTTGCCCACCGTCAATGGCATGCGCTTTCCGGCGGAGAAGCCCAGCGGGTGGCCATGGCTGCCCGCCTCATCCTGAAACCCGATGTGCTGCTTCTGGACGAGCCCGTGGCCAATGTGGACACCCAAAGCGCAGAACAGATCCGGAAAGCCTCCCTGGCTGCCAGGGAAGACTGGGGGTGCACCCTGGTGATTGCAAGCCATGATCTGCCATGGCTGACCGAATGTACGGATACACGGATCTCCATTGCCAATGGCAAAATTTTTTCAACGGGCACGGAAAATATCATTCCGCCGCCCTATGACCTGTCACAAAAAGATGCCCCGGTAAAATGGCTGGACAACGGCGGGGCAGACGAACACATCCGCCTGCCCATGGGGAACAGGACCCGGGGAATCGCGGTGATCCAAAAGGGAAAAATTCATATCTGCCTTAAACGGGATAAGACAAACGGATACGATAACCAGATCACAGCACAAATCACGGCCATGCTCATGGAAAAAAGCGATGGCCGGATCATGATCCGCCTTAAGGCCGGGGATTTTTCCCTGGATATACGCTTTTCCCAGGACCAGGCTGCGGCCTTAAGCCTTTTGCCAGGAAGACACGTCATCCTCCTGTTCCGGTCCCAGGATATTGAATGGCGATAGCTTCACCCGCCAGATATTTTCAACGCTGCTGCCATGGAATTTCTCAGCCGGGTTCAGGGCGTCAGATCCCCTCTGGCCTTTTCCGTTTTCTCAAGTGATCCACACCTGTCAATATGGCCTCTGGGACATCCCGTTGATCAAAATTTCTCTCCTGGGAATTTGGCTTAATTTCCAAAGCCTGGTTTTTGGAATCAAACTCCCCGGACACACTGAGGACCGGTCCGGGCGTTAACGGGCTAGAAGTCCTTAAAGTCATCGTCAAAGGGAATGACCAGGTCCGGACGGATCTCTTTTGACGCACGGGCGAGCATTCTTCTCTTATCAAAACCAGATGGCGTTGAAGGATAAGGAGCGGTCCTGGAGAGAGAACTTCTGCCCATGCTGCTTGTGGCCTCCTGTTTTTCTTTACCGGTAACAAGACGGACAAGCTGTCCGACAAACGTCTGGAGCTGTTCTGCCTGGGCATTCATCTCTTCCGAGGCAGATGCGGATTCTTCTGCATTGGCGGCATTTTGCTGGACCACCTTGTCCATCTCGGAAATGGCATTGTTTACCTGTTCGATTCCATTGGACTGCTCTCTGGATGCCCCTGAAATTTCAGCGATCAGATCCCCGACACTGTCGGTGTTTTTGGCGACCTCGCCAAAGGCATCGCTGGTCATTGAAACCAGCTTTGACCCTTGGCTGACCTTTTTCACCGTGCCTTCAATCAACTCCGATGTACTTTTGGCCGCATCTGCAGCCCGCATGGCAAGATTCCTGACCTCATCGGCAACAACGGCAAAACCGGCACCGGCCTCCCCTGCCCGGGCAGCCTCAACCGCAGCATTCAGGGCCAGAAGATTTGTCTGGAATGCAATCTCATCAATGGTTTTTATAATCTTGGAAGTTTCCCGGCTTGCCTTGGAAATATTTCCCATGGAAAGTGTCAGTTCATCCATTGACTTTGTTGCAACCGCAACCACCTGTTTGGTGTCTTTCATCAGCCTGTCCGCCGTGCTTGAATTCTCGGCCGTCTGTTTGGTCATGGAGGACATTTCTTCCATTGAAGAGGAAGTTTCTTCGATGGATGCTGCCTGCTGTGACGCTCCCTCTGCAAGGGACTGACTCGAGGAAGATACCTGCCCTGAAGCGGCAGCCACCTGGTTTGCCCCTTCTTCCATTCCATTTATAATGCGATTGATCGGGGCAATAATGGACCGTGTGATCAGAAAGATGATGGCTGCAATGATCGCAACGCACACCATACCGATTATCATATTTGCATTGCGGATCTGATTTATGGGTGCAAACACCTCCGACCGATTGGCTGTGGAGGCAATAATCCACTCCATATTTTTTTCCTGGGAAAAAGCAACCACCTTATCGACTTCCTTAAACTGGTAGTGAATAACCCCGTTTTTCTGTTCCAGCATCTGCCGGCCAAAATCGAATTGGCTTATATCCAGAGATAAAATTTTTGATTTGTCCGGGTAGGCCAGGATAACACCCGTATTGTTCATTATGTATGCGTAGCCGGTTTCTCCTACTTTTTCAGAATCAACAAAGGCCTTTGCAAAATAATTAAGATCAATGACCGCCAAGAGCACGCCTAGGATGTCATTGTCTTTTCCAACCGGTGCTGAAATGCAGAAAACCGGATTGCCGGAGGCTTTGCTTTTGATAACCTCGGAAACAAAAATATTGCCTGAAACAGATTCCTTAAAATAGTTTCGATCCGATACATTCATTGACCCGATATGCTCGCTATCCGACGATAAAACAATTTCTCCTTTGGGATTGGCCATTGCAATAAATTCGAAAAAATCATTGCTTTTCTTTATTTTTCCCAGACGGGCGGTCGCCTGTTTTTGTCTTGTTTCATCAAGGAGTGCCGGATCCGCAGCTTCTATCAATATCCGCTCCTGACTGAAATTGGCCAGATCGCTTTTCCGTTCATCGATCCAATTGCCAACCTGTTTTGAAATTGACGCTGATATGTATTCCACCTGACGGATAATGGATTTTTCCAAAGCATCTTTGGATTTAACAAATGAAAAAACGGACATAACACCCAAGCACAGGATGGTCGCCGTTATGGTTGGAATGAGAAATTTATTTTTAAGACTGAATTTCATTTACGGATTTCCTTTTAAATTATGGCAATAGTCTACAAATGGGGGCTCTTTCAAAAATCATGAAAAATCCTTTGGGACTGCACCCATATCCGCCAGGAGCCCACGCTCCATATCCAACAAAATTTTTAAACCCTCTCCCACCTTTGCAATCCCGAGAATATAATTTGTATCAAGGGATGCCCCAAAGGACGGTGCCGCTTCCGTTTCCTCTTCTTGCACAGCCACCACCTCGGAAACAGCATCCACAATAATACCTGTCAGCTGACTTCCTGATTCAGAGGGGGGCTCCACAACAATAATGCAGGTGCGGTCCGAATAGGGAATCGGGGCCATGGAAAATTTCAATCTGAGGTCAACCACCGGAATCACTTTCCCGCGAAGATTGATCACGCCTTTTACGAAGGGACAAGTGCGCGGAACTGAAGTGATGGGCAGCATTCCGATGATTTCCTTCACCTGGAGGATACCGATGCCGTATTCTTCCTTGCCAAGGGTAAAGATCAGGTACTTGCCGGTTCTATTGGCAACGCGCTTGGTGGGTGGGTCTATTGTCCCAACAGATTCTGACATCCTAGGGTTCATCTCCCAAGTAGTATAAACTGATTGATCCCGCCAATTTGGGGATTGCCATATTTTTTTACCCGTTCCGGATCATGCAAACATGTGTCAGCCAGATCTTATATCAAAGGATAAAAAATTTGTCTCCCAAACTTTTGATGAGCGGTATACTTTTTTTTCTGGGTGCCCGGCAATACAAAATCACAGATGCAACATAAACCGGTTGGGTTAAAATTGTATTAAAAAGCCATTGGCAACCCATATTTTCAAGCGGCCCTGTCGATCAGGCAGTCCCAAATAAAAAAAATGCAGAATCATGGGCCGCACGGATCTTTTTTTACAAATTTTATTCTTTGGACGGAATGTTTGACATGATATGCTCGGACAATGCGGTAATGGTCAGACTCGGGTTTACCCCGAGATTGGCAGACACCACTGATCCGTCCGCAACATAAAGACCGGGATAGTTAAACACCTCTCCCTTGTCCGAAACAACACCCTCCAGGGCAGACGTGCCCATGCAGCATCCGCCCAGGATGTGGGCCGTGGTGGACATGTTCAAGAGGACTTCAGGAAAGGAACTCAAGGCAATTCCGGCCATCTTTTTGGCCAGGCGCCTGGCGGTTTCATTGGCAACCGGGATATAGCTGGGGGATCTTTCAAATCCTTGGGGAATCTCGGAATTGATGGACTTGCCCCCCAGACGCCACCACCTGGGTTTATACCCCAGCTTGAGATGATTTTTATCGGTCTGCATCACCAGAAGTACCGATATGGAGGCCGCTTTCCCCAGGGGCCATAACAATTTTAAAAATTGCAGGGGATGCCGTACAACATTGCCCAGAAACCGGATCACCCGGGGAACATTTCCCCCTCCGCCGGACATGATGGTTAAAAGATTCAACAGCACGTCCGACCCCTTGTTATAGCGGACAATTTCAATGTGGGTGCTCTTGTCCGGGTAGATACCTGAAGTGATGGCAATCTGGTCATTCCAGTCGCAGGTTTTATCATTGGATTTGACACCGATCAACGCTTCGGAATTGGTCCTTACAAAATTGCCCAGTCCTTCGGAAATAAGGGGGAGAAGTCCCTTGTCTTTACACTGGCTCAACAATTTGACGGTTCCCAGGACACCGCCTGAAAAGACAACACCTTTTACCCGGAATATCCTTTGTTTTTTCAAGAACCCCGTCATGTTTGTTGTTATCACCTCATATCCGTCGATCACCTTTCTTACGCCGGTCACCAGTGTTTCCGGAATAATTTTTGCCCCCCGGCCCCTGGCTAGAAACAGATAATTTTTATCCAGGGTATTTTTTGCCCCCACAGGACAGCCGATCATACAGGCGCCGCAAAAAGTGCACCCGGTCCGGTCCGGCCCCTTGCCGTCAAAATAGGGATCCGGAACCGTTTCTTCAGGCGTGCCGAAAAAGATGCCCACATCGTTTTTATGGAAGGTATCCGTGCCGGTCATCTCCATGCCGACCTGTTGCAGCAGCAGATCTGCTTTGCCCACATGGGGACTCTCATTTGCACCCAGCATTTTTTTGGCGGTTTCATAATGGGGCGTAAGGGTTTCCAGTGGGTTTTCGATGCACCAGTCCCGGCTTTTAAACACCTCCTCCGGAGGAACCAGCAGCTGATTTGCATAGACCAGGCTTCCGCCTCCCACGCCGCTGCCATGGACGATCATGACATGCTTGAACAGCGTCAGCATTTGATATCCGTAGCAGCCGATTTGGGGTATCCATAAATATTTTTTAATATTCCAGTTTGTTTTGGGGAAATCCTGGGTCTTCCACTCTTTGCCCTTTTCAATCACGGCAACCCGGTATCCTTTCTCCGAAAGCCGCAAGGCAGAGACACTGCCGCCAAAACCGGAACCGATAACAATATAATCAAAATCATGGGTCTGTGTTGATTTCATCTGCCATCCTCATCCACTGGCCATTAAGGCCGCATAAGACTGCTTGAAATTATCCGCAACTCCCCTAATACCTTTCAATGGAAATGGAAGCCCTATTGGTTTTGGGGACCGGCACCTCTCTGAATTTAACATTGTATAAAGTGTTTTCCACCACAAGCCGGGCAAGTTTGCCTTTGATAATGGTTCCCGCTTCGCACTTGTTTTTTATTCTTATTTCCGCCTTTGACAAGAAAAGAGCGGCGGCATGGGGTGATCCAAGCCTTGTCCTTAACGCTTCAAGCGCTTTGATCTCATTTTCCAGCCGCTTTATTTCTTCTGATTTTTCTGAAATCTCCCGCTCAAAGGCAGCAAGGCGGGCTTTAAAATGGATCTCATGTCCATAGGTAACGGTTCCAGGTGTTTCATCCGCCGGTTCTGGATCAATTTTCTCTCGAATTGCTTTTAACCCGTTTTCAAGGGACATTTTCCCCATGGCTGCAAGTGTTTGATTGAGAAACGCCAAACCTGTTTCCGTTTGCGGAAATTTTAAATAGCGGGCTTTGACGGAGGAAAATTCCGGCAGGCGGTATAGGTACCGGAGCTTATCGTCAAGACTCTCATGCTGATAAAGATCCGGGGTTTCAATAATTTGAACGATATTTTTCAATATGGCTTGTTCGGTTTGCCGGGTCACGTGTTCTTTGCGCTCTTTTTTGTATTTTTCTGTTAAATCGGCGATATCGGCTTCTTTTTTTAGAATGGACAATGCCTCTTTTTTTTTCCCCAGCGTACGATCCGCGGCAAGAATTTTATCATTGGGTTTAAGGCCGAACTGAAGGATGGACGGTCCGACTTCACCCTTGAGTGCGTCCCCGATCACCATACCCTTGAAGGCTATGACTTCTGATCCCACAACCATTGAATTCAATGCCAAAAGTTCGCCTGCCGTCTGGATGGACGAATTGACAATCCGCTTGGAGGCTTTAACAGATCCGCCGCAGAGAATGCCTGTCCGGTGATCTGTCCCTTTATCCTTTGTTTTTTCTGTACCGATATCCCCTTTCACCTCAATGTCTCGTTCACAGATCGCCCATCCCAAAAGAGATCCGTGGAGTCTCAGGGAATGACACCTTAGGACGGCCCCAGGCGCCAGGGTACCGGTGAGTTGAACGGATACGGATTCATAAACCTCTTTGGTGTCATTGTTGATGACGCCGGTGATGGTTTTAATTTCAATCCTCCCGGCAGCCGGCTCAACCATGAGGGTGGTATTGTTTTTAAGGACAGGGCGGCCGTCTATCCGGGCAATAAAAACAGGGCCTTTTTTAATCACCCCGCTTCCGGCGGCGACCCCACATACAGAGGGTCTGTCCGGTTGGATGGGATAGCCGAAAACATTTTTCCCCGGCCTTCCTTCCTTTCCCGGACTGATTTTTGCCAAAAGGCTGTTTTTTCTTATGCAAAGCGGTTTGCCTCCTTTTGTTTCTCCGGGAAAAGGCATATCCGGCACCGGTGCCAGGGATTCCGAATTCTGGGGGCGTTCCTTGTCCAATAGTGTTTCCTGGCTTTCACCCTCCTTTCCTGGAAACTCTGATTGATCCGGTTCCCCAGCAGACGATTCCCGGGGGATAGGAACCGCTTGATTTTCAAAATAAAACTCAAGGGCCTCATGGGTACACGGCTTTGGCGGAAACCCCTTTGCAACAATTATTTGAGAATTTATTTTTGCTTCCCGGATAAAGTCTTCCAGAAGAGCATCACTGACAATACCAAACCGGATCCCCCCCCTTCTAAGCCAAATCAGAACCTCGTAGACAGGAACTGCTTCCGTGGGTTCCATTCTTTTTCTTACAAAAGCCTCAAGGCCATCTTTGGAGACCCCGTATTCGAAAAACAGGTTCAGTTTCTTGGAAATCTTTATTTCAGACTGAACTGTATACAGGGCATTTTCAAGGTCAAGTCTCCTTTTTTCAAGCTGTTTCTGCTCTAAAAGAACCTGCAGGATATCCCCTTCAGACAGATGGGCTGTTTCCTGAAGAATCTGGCCGATGAACCGGTCGCCTGCCTGTGTGCGTCTTTCATTCCTTTGAATTTCCATGGCAGCCGCTACCTGCTCGATTGTCGCCACTTTATTTTTAATGGCAAGTGCCCCGAACCTCCCATTGACGGCATCCTTCTGGGCCTGGGTCTGGCCCATGTGATTCAAGGCATCCAGAAGGTGTTCATCTTTAATCCGATTTTGGGTCAGTAAAATTGAAAACAGATCCCCATGGGTGATGCGTTTATTATCAACCAGAATCTCCCCGATTTTCAGGGTGATGCCGGTTTTTTTGAAATGGGCGCTCTGGTAATGAAGGGCTTGGGCAACCGCCTCCTGGGAGACAAGCTTATTGGCAACGGCCAGCTGCCCGAATTGCTGATCCATACACTGGGTCTGCAAATGTTGGTCAAGGGCAAGCAGGTATTGCATTTTTTCATCCGAAACAAGGCTCTCCTGCTTGAAAATATCCGCCAGATTCATGCCCGGGGGTTCGGTGGATTTTTCTTCCAGAAGCGCCCGTATTTTTTCCCTTTCAGATGGATAAATAAACAGGCAGTCCAGGGCCAGGTCAAGAAGGCGAAGGTTTTGCTCAAGTGAATATGTGTCTGCTGAATCCATTTTCCTCCCTTTATGGAAGATTGGAATTTACCCTACCACAAACTGTTTTTCTTTGCAAAGCCTGGAAAAGCCCTCCCCCTTGAAAATCAGGGTTTTAAGACCAGAAAATACAATTGCCCGTAGACATTCATATGACCTGCCGCAAACTCAGCATAGGATCCGTTGCCGCAAAAAAGGTCTGCCCGGGCAGGTCCCTTTATGGCACCGCCCGCATCCTGGTTCAAAACAAACAAAGCGGCCTGTTTCCATTGGGACAATGGCGCAAGGGAATGGGGATCGGGCAGGGCGGCCTGGGCAAAGCACAGGCCGCCGTTGGGAAATAGTTTTTGGTCCGTGGCAATGGACCGCAAAGGGGTTACCGCCACATTGATACTGCCAAAGGGGCCCCCTTCACCGGCTTTGAAAAAGACAAAACTTTGGTTGTGGTGGAGCACCTCATCCATTCTTTCCGGGTTATTTTCCAGCCATTCCCGGATGGCCTGCATGGACATATTTTCCTTGGCAATTTCCTTCTTGTCGATGAGATACCGGCCCACGGACCGATAGGCCTTGCCGTTGCTGCCGGCATAGTGCACCCGAAGTTCTCCTCCCTGTTTAAGGGCCACCCTTCCCGATCCCTGGATTTCAAGAAAAAACCGGTCCACCCGATTTTCCAGCCAGGCAACCGGCGGGGCCAAAATTTTGAAATCAGAAATGTTGTTGATCTCTTGCCGGGAATAATAGGGAACCACCTGCCGGCTTTCGGGGTTGACCCGGGCCGTCAGGCGTTTATGGCCTTTGTATTTATCGGAAAAAAGGGAAAGATCAACCTGCAGAAGATCCTGGGGCTTGGAATAAACCGGGTAAACATAGGTATCGTCCGGCTCAAGGCTGCCCTTGTAGGTAGGCTCATAATAGCCGGTGAACAAAACCTTTCCCTGGGCATTTCCCACACTCGCGTACACCCAGAATTCTTTTTTAATGCGGGCGTCAAGCTCTTCCGGGGAAAGATTTTGCGCCAAAAGGGCCTTAAAGGTTTCCATGGACCGGATCATATGGGC
>JAHIVS010000620.1 GCA_018816605.1 Pseudomonadota bacterium | reverse complement strand
TTTTCAACGGAAATCCTGATGAAATTTTTTGGTTCCTTTCTGGCCGAAGGAAGTATCGCCGCCATGAACTATGCCCTGCGGATCATGTTCATCCTGGTGGGTTTTTTCGGCCAGGCTGTGGGAATGGCTTCCTATCCCTTTATGGCCAAAATTGCGGCAGCAGGTGATTTTAACCGCTTGAACCACATGATCAATCAAACCCTGAAGTTTATTTTTCTGGTGATTCCTTTTTCAGTTCTGTTCATGGTCCTTCGAAAAGAAATTGTGATGATTCTTTTTCAACGGGGCGCCTTTGACACCCAGGCGACCCACCTGACGGCAGGCATTCTTCCTTTTTTCCTGGCAGGCGCCTTTGCCTTTTCAGCCCAGACCATTGTTGCCCGGGGCTACTATGCCCTTCAAAACACTTTATTCCCCGCCCTTTTCTCCACCCTGTGCGTGGTGGCAAGTCTGCCCATGATCTATGGGTTTATGAAAATCTGGGGCATAAAAGGGGTGGCCCTGGGACTCACTAGTTCCGTCACCCTGAGCGCACTATTGCTCTTTGAATGCTGGAACCGCAAAAGCCGGAACACCCAAAAAAAAGAGGTTTACCTTTTTTTTCTAAAACTCATTCCCCTGACCCTGGTGCTTGGCACCATCCTCCAGATCCTTTATTGGGGGCTTTGTCATATTATCGACCCAACCACCCTGGGCAAAAACCTTCTTATCTGCACCATTGTCGGCGTTATTTTTTCAATCCTATTGCCCCTGACCGGATTCCTGGTGCGCATCAAAGAAATTGATCTCCTGTATGAAAAACTTTTCAAAAGGATCCTGCCATGGCAGAAAAAAAAGACGGAAGAGTAAAGAAAACACCCCTTGACAGAATTGGGCTGATTGTTCAAAAGATATTAACGGCAAAAAAAGTGGTTTTCTTCACGGGTGCCGGGATTTCAACGGAAAGCGGAATTCCGGACTATCGAAGCCAGGGAGGGATCTGGGACAAATTTACCCCTGTGTATTTTGATGAATTCATGACCGATGAACAGGCCCGTATCCGCTATTGGGGCCAGCGCCTGGATATGGAAAAAGGCCTTCGGAACGCCAAACCCAATACCGGCCACACCAGCATTGCACGCCTCCATGAACTGGGGTGCCTGACGGCCGTGATCACCCAGAACATCGACGGACTCCACCAGGAATCGGGGATCCCTTCGGAAAAAATCATCGAACTACACGGCAACACCCGCCGTGTAAGGTGTATGGACTGCAAAGCGCTTATCTCCTGGGAAACGGCAATGGCCATGATCGCTGCCGGTAAAAAGGCACCTGAATGTGCCTGCGGCGGATATTACAAGCCAGACACCATTTCCTTTGGCCAGGCCATGCCTGAACAAGAGACAAGAAGGGCTGCCATGCTGTCTGCCCAAAGCGATCTTTTTATAGTGGTGGGATCCACCCTTCTGGTTCAACCGGCTGCACGCATGCCCGAATTTGCAAGGAATGCCGGCGCCTTTCTGGTCATTATCAACCTGTCCGAAACGCCCTGGGATTCACTCTGCCATGTCCTGATACGGGACAAGGCCGGAAAAATCCTGGAAAGCATTGCAGACGGCGTTGAAAAAAGCCATATTCGATCAAATTCCAAATTTTCATGAAATGGCAATGCCCGTGATTTTGGCGACATAGTTTTTTGTTTCAGCCGGCATTCTTCTCCGGTGTGCGTCCAGGTTCCCCATGCCCCAGTTATAGGCTGCCAGTGCAAGGGGCACATTTTGGTCATACCGGTCCAGAAGTTTTTTCAGATAGCGGGTCCCGCCCATGACATTTTCCAAAGGATTCATGGGATCGGTTACTCCCAACTCCTTAGCGGTATCGGGCATGAGCTGCATCAGCCCCATGGCCCCTTTGGACGAGACCGCATCCGGATTGAAGCTGCTTTCCGCCTGGATCACGTCCCTGATGAGCCCGGAATCCACACCATAGGCCTTTGCAGCTTTTCGGATGATATCTTCGATTTCATTGCCAGCAAAACTATTGGTATGGGGGTCTTCTGTCTTTTCAACCCTCTGGTCCGGCACATGACTCAAAGACAGCTCACTTTCTGACGGGGCCTGTCGAACTTTTGACAAAAACGGGTCCCCTCCCCTGGAAAATAAATCCCCAAGCCTATCTGCCAAAGAGCCATGGGTTACCGTGCTTTCAGTGGGATTTTCCCCTTCGGTGTCCGAGAGAATTCGCAATAAGCTCTCATTCATCTGAAGTTTTATGATCTGGGACAATGCCAACGCTTTCTGGATGTCCCCGGCCTCCTGTGCCTGATCCGGCATTGTCCCGGGCAATTGGGGTTCATCTGAAATTTTGTTGAGAAACGCCTGGAAGGAGGCGGATCTGCCCCCGGCTTTTTTGAGTGTGTTTCCCGTTTCAAGGGGGTCCCTTGAGACCGGGTACAGCCTGGAATTGCCCATAGGATTGTCAAAATTAAGCCCCATGATACTCCCTTTCCCATATAAGATAATCTGCCAAAAGACCCGCAAAATGCGGCATCGCATGGATATAAATGCAAAAACCATACCGCCGATTTCAAATGGCCTTAAAGCGTGTCCATGTTTTATGGGATGCGGACAGGGGGCAGCTGATCGCAGAGTATTGATCCTGAAACTCTGCGGTCAGCCGGGTTTGATTTTGGAACTTTTTATCCGGATTTCTTACACCTTGAACTGCTTGACCAGGGCCAAAAAGGTTTCCGACATCTTGCTCAATGCCGATGCACTCTCGTTGAGGCGGGTGCTGCTCTCCTGAACCTGGACAGTCACATCCTGCACCCTGGTGATATCCTGGGCAATCTCAGAGGCCACCTGGGCACCCTGGTTTACACTATCGTTGACCAGGGAAATTTTCCCCGTGACCTCGTTGATATTTTTTGCAATTTCCAGGGTGGTGGCATTTTGCTCTTCCACTGCAGCTGCAATGCTGGATATGGCATCATCGGAATTTCTGACAAGACCGGCAAGACCCTTCACGCGTTCTATCAAATCTTTGGTAGTGTTCTTGATCCAGACAAGTTTTTTATCGGCTTCAATGGTGGACTGGTTGGTTTCAGTGGCAAGATCTGTAATTTCATGGGCCACCACGGCAAACCCTTTACCAGCCTCCCCTGCCCGGGCTGCTTCAATTTTTGCATTAAGGGCCAGCATGGAGACCTGCTCTGAAATAGACCGAATCTCATCGGTTACCTGATCCACGTCATCGGCTCTGGACCCCAGCTCTTCCACCGCTGAAACGATGCTTTCAAAGGCCCCCACCACCTGGGCTATTATCTGTTTTGACTCGGCCGAGCCCTTTGCAATTTCGCTGACAGTGGCACTCATTTCCTCCACGGCAGCGGCAATGGCGTTCAAGGATTGGGTGGCCTCTTCCATGGCAGCGGCAATGGACCGGTTGCCCACGCTCATTTCTTCGGCTGCCGCAGATACGCTGCGGCTCATTTCAGAGGCTTCCTGGCTGGAGTTGTTCAAATTGTCCGCAATCTGGCTCAGGTGGGTTGCAGAAGAAAAAATAGTACCGGAGTTATCCACTACATGCACGATGGTCTGCCGAAGTTCCTGGGTGACCACATTGATCCTTGAAAGGATATGATTGATTTCATCTCCCTTTTTGATGGTATATTCATGGGTAAAATCCTTTTCCCGCATCCTGGAGGTTGCATCCATGACCAGCATCACCTTTTTGTTTACCAGGAAATGAAAGAACATCCACGCCAAAAAAATAATGGCGCAAAGCCCTGCGGCCCCGATACCAATACTGGTATTTCTCCCCTTTTTAATGCTGGCTTCCATGGATGCCACGGAAGAGAAGACCGAAATCCCCCCCAACACCTTTGCCTTCTGACCATGGCAATGGAAACACCTGGATTCGTTCAGAATGGGATCATTTTTCATGGTAAACGGCTCCGTGTCCAGGATCACCCGGAAAGAAACGTCCGAGGCCTCACCGGTTTTCAGCATACCATCAAGTTCCCGGGAAGCATCTTCCCCTATATAATTCTTGACGGATTTTCCCACGGAATCGATATCTGAACTGAAAGAGACAATCCCGTTAAAATCATAGACAAAGACCTTGAATCCTGTAATTTTCTCGTTGAGCCGCTTAAACTGATTTCTGACCGTATCATTGTCCCCAATGGCAAGGGCATCAAACATGCCGCCCTCAACGGCTCGAACCATAATCTTGTTCTGGTTGATCAGCTGGCCGGTTCCCAGCCTGTTTTGAAAGGAAATATTGTACCACAGGGTTAAGAGCATCACCAAAATAACGCTGAGGGAAAGCGGGATCAGTATCCGGATCCACAACCGGCTGTTGATATAATTAAATAATTTTTTGAACATGCATTTTCTCCAAAAGAATCAATGGGCACCACCGAATAAGAGCGGTTTAAAATCAAAGGCCTCAATCCTGTCCTTGCTGTGGCAGGTATTGCAGTTTTCCATGGTAACTTTACGGACAATCTCACCGGGATCTCCAGACGCGGCATGGAGACTGCCCGGCCCGTGACAAACCTCGCAGCCTGGGTTCTTTAATTCCGGTGTTTTCTCCTCTGAAACAAATCCGCTTTTTTTTCTGTAACCGGTTGTATGGCATTCAAAGCAGGCCTGGTACTCTTCGGGCGACAGTTTTTTCTCCATTTTTTTTATGCTGTCAAAAGAACGGGCTTTTTTTGCAGATTCCATAAAATTATTGTATTGCTGTTCATGACACTCTTTGCACACTTCTGACCCCACATAGATCTTTTCTTCTGCCGACAATCCGCTCACATATGTCAGACCCATGACGACCGCGCAACAGATATAAAAAATTTTGTTCATCCTTTCTCCCAGGTGTGTTGGTTCAAAAACAATTAGCATCTAAAAACTTTCAGTATTAATACAAAACTCCAGAAAATACAAGAGAATAACACAGCCCAAATCCACCGCCTATTTTTTTATACATCCGTCCAAAGGCAATTCGGGGGATTTTTTTGTTTGGCTGGAGATTAATTCACCGGAGGAACAACCCTTTGGGCTCCATCTCCCTGATT
>JAHIVS010000619.1 GCA_018816605.1 Pseudomonadota bacterium | reverse complement strand
GAAAATTGGTGTCCATCCATGTGAAATGGGAGGGGCTATAGAGCAAGAGGGACCCAGGGTCTGCCACAACCCCTGTGGACGTCCCTTTTATCAGGGAGGTTGCAATGGACAAAAGCACCTGCTTAACCGTTCTTTTGTCAAGGCGCTCTTTTAAAAAATCCCGACTCCCCTCCTGGTCAACCAAATCCTTGCAGCAGGCAACAAACCATAGGGGTGCATCCGAAGTTTCAACATTTCTTGCATCCTGGCCGCAGATCATGTTGGGCAGGGTTCCGTGATTTTCAAACCGGCCGAACAATCTTAATATGGATTTAGCTTCTGCAAACCGCTGCAACTGGATCAGGCTTCTGCAGAAGATCAGACTGTCCCGTCCCCAATCCAGAAACCAGGGATAGCCGGCAACCACACTCGTATCGTTTGCACGGTTTACCATAAAGGCGTCAAGGCTTCTGTAAACAGCCTCGGGCAACACCATACCCTTATTAAACTTCCTGGATTCAACAGAAAAAAGGGAACGGTTAACATCAATTTTCTGGGCCTTATTATCAACCACAGCAGCAGCAAGCGACAGGGTTTGTCCCCCCATACACTCCACCGTAAAATATCCCGGACTGAAAAGGTCTGATTCCGGGTCAAGCCCCCGTTGGGCCTCCAGGGGCCGATGCACCATATACTTCCATTCAGGTGCCGTTACAAACCGGCCTTTGGAGATAAAAACCCCCAAATGCTTCTTGTTTGAAAGGGAAAAAAAGAAACCGTTCTCCAGGGGTTCAATTGCAGCAGGCCAGCTCTTTTCAGGTCCGGTGAAGGCCTTGACCGGCTCATGGAAGCTTCTGTCCTCAATGTCCGGCCGGATGATCAGGGTCACCTTTCGATCATCGGAGAGAAAAGACGATATGCCTTCCCGGGCTTTGCTTCTCACAAGGGTAAGACCCATATGGTTTTCCTTGGGGTCCATGGACAAATAGAGTTCCAGGGCATAGTAATTTCCTTCGGAGGTGGGAACGTGGAACACCCATTTGCCGCCATGGTCATAGGAAAAGGAAAAGGTTTCAAGACAATCCGGGGCCAGTTCCCGGGAATAGCCCTGGAAAATGGCCCAGATTCTGTACCGGGACAGAACCATCCACCGGTTCTCGGGTATGCCCGGGTCCATGTTTGCGCCAAGGAGGGCATCATAGCGGCTGTCCAGCCTGCTCCACCAGGCAGCCGCCCGCATCATTCCCCCACCTCTGGTGGTGCCCAATAGTTTTAAAAATGGGGTGCTTATGATCTCCTTGCGCGTAAAGGTCGACCGCATATACAGCCCGTCAAAGGGTGCCAGATACAGGAGAAAAGCCTTCTCAATCCGGGTTTCCTTTGAATCAAACAGCCTGAGTCCTAGGATCAATTCCTGATGTGTTTTTTTGGTCTCCTGGGGGAGAAATAGCGCAAAAAAGCCGCTTTTATCATGGGTTGGAAGTCCCTCTTCGTATCCCAGGGAGGTTCTGACAGCCTGGTCGCCGTCAAAAAGTTCCGCCCTGAACCCGGTTTTGCACCGGACCAATAAAAAGAACCCCGGCGGTACCATCAAATGACGCTTCAGATCCCGTTCAACATCCAATACCACAACCCGGCTCTCTTGGGAAACCGTGTTAAAGGAGCGGATGAATTCAACAGGATTGCGGACAAAAACCAATGCCTCCCGCTGGACATCAACCCTGTCCAAATTCCCGAATCCCTTAAACTGGATATGAATGGATACCACCTTGGCCATGAGTTTCTGCACATAGACCCTTGCCGGGATCCGAACCTTGACGTCCCTGTTTTTTCCAAGAAGGACCATATCCTCAGGATCCGGTGTCAGGGCCAAGACCTGCCCGGGCGCCAGGCCAACCTTTAAATGGTCGTTGTTTTTTTCTGCCTGGACACTTGCCCCGGAGATCAGATCATAGAACAAAGGATCTGAAAGCCCGGTGCCGCTGCCATGCCAGGAGGCTTCACTGGAACTTGTGCAATCCAGATTCACAAGAATCAGTAATCTTTTTCCATAGGCTTCATTTTGACGCAGCAGCACCAGACATTCGGATGAATTTGTCTGAATCAGGGAAAGGCGGGCCTGGTCAAAAAAGGCGGGATGGGTTTTCAATATCAGGGTCAGCTTTGCAATATAATCGACCTGGTTGATCTCGTTTCCCCAATTCAGGCCGCAGGCTTCATGGACATTGATCTTTTCAGTGGCAAACCATTCAACACCATTGGCAAATCCGAACCCCCCGCATACCGAGAAAAGCGCACACAACGCGGTTCTCATTTGGGCATGGGTGGTTGAAACAGATGCCAATCGATTGTTATCATGGGTTTCTGCAAAATGGATCATGTGCCCGCAGGAGGCAGATATTTCATAGGCAAGGGGCAGGTAGGTTGAAATTTCCTGTCGGGTATGATTCTGGAACAACTCGGAATAGGCCCAGTTCAAATTGGCCCTGTTCAGCAGATCCCTGGTGGTTTCAACCATTCCCCCAAGCCCCTCCAGAAAGAAAAGCGTTTCAGGATATTCCTGTCTTACCTTGGCAACCATATACTCCCAGGCCTCAACCGGGACCATATACCCGGCATCACACCGAAACCCGTCAACCCCCCTGTGGCACCAGAGCAAAAACACATCTGCCATGTATTTCCAGAGATCCCTGTTTGCGTAATCCAATTTTGTCAGGTCCGCCCAGACAACACCCCAGGCACCCGGTGCCTCAATCTGCCCGTCTTCCCCCCGGATCAGCCACTCAGGGTGGGTTTCATGGATGGAGGCCGCCCAT
>JAHIVS010000618.1 GCA_018816605.1 Pseudomonadota bacterium | reverse complement strand
GATCAGTTTTTTCTAATTCCATTGTCCTGTTCATAGCCTTTTCCCTATTATCCTTTCCCCGATTGGCTTTTCAATTGGGCCATTGCTGCAGTGCGCCATTGCCATATGTGCTCACCTAGGCCAGCGCGTAACAATTGCTGGATGTATCGTACCGGACCAATCCGTGTCGGGATGAACTGATCATGTGTCTGGATACATCCGAAGGGTTCAGTCCCAATTTTTTTGCAATACTGCTGGTCGGCAGTGGTGCTTTCCCCAGCAGCATGATGATCTGACTGACGGCAAGTTTTTCTGTAAAGATATCATCAAACAGGGTGTTTATCCCCTCATCTTCAAAAAACGCCTGATAGGCCGCTTTTGATTTAACCGGCACCCGGAATCGCTCCCTTTCCACAAGTCTCAGATAGGGAATCAATTTTCTGGCAGCCGCAAGCTTGAAACGCACCGCCTCCTTGTCCAACCCTTCGGCTTTGCCTAAGGGCCCCAACTTTTTTATCTGCCGGGTGAAATCATCGGTGTATTCGGCCAGAAGATTGCCGTCCGCACCGGACATAAATTCGGTGCGAAGCCGTTCAGGGTTCAGCCCCACATGTTTTAATATCCTTTTGGCAAGATAGGTATTGGTCAATGCATCATAATTTCCATGGGTCACATAATTACACTCGTCCAGTTTGCAGCCACCGATAAACACACCGTCCTGTCCGTTAGAAAAGGCCCTGAGTATAAATTCCAGATCAACTCGACCGGAACACATCACGCGGATAAGCCGCATTTCATTTGCATATTGTAGTCTGGAAACTCCAGCAAGGTCTGCAGCACCATACGCTCACCAATGGCAAACAAACCCCAGTAATTTCGGTTTAAATTCAAGACCTGCACTCATGGCTTCTCTCCTTTTTGGCAAAGGCTAACTTCTTTTTTAATTATTTTCTTTTGCAATTAAACACCTTCAAAAACTGCATCCATCTGTTCCATGATATCTTCAGCGGTAACTGCCGCATCAATCTGGCTTTTCAGAGCAGTATCGGTAAAATGCTTCAGGATAATGGCCGATGTGGGACATTTGGCATTACACAACCCGTCTCCCTTACAAAGGATCGGGTTCACAAAGGCTTTTTTACCCTTGGGTGTGTCTTGAAATGAAATGGCATCGTAGGTACAGGCGGTAATACATGCCCCGCAGGAGACACAGTCATATTCATTTACTTTGGCCACCGACCCCGACGCCACCACCGTATCCCTTGATAAAAGCGTCAACACCCTGCCGGCCGCACCATAGGCCTGGTTAATGGTTTCGGGTATATGTTTGGGATAATGGGCTAACCCGCACAAAAACACCCCGTCCGTTGCAAATTCAACGGGTTTTAACTTCACATGAGCTTCCTTGAAAAATTGGTCCGGGCTCAGGGTCACCTTGAAGTGTCGGGCGATCTCATGGGTGGATTCAGTTGGAATCACCGCCGCAGCCAAAGATAAAATATCAGCGTCCAGTTCAAGGCGCTGGCCCAGAATCGGGTCGGCAACGGTCACCCGGACGATCTCTTTACCGCCCTCTTTGATAGCTTCCACAACCGGCGGATCTTCAGGGGTATACCGAATAAACTGGACCCCCAGTTCTGAGGCGTGCCTGTAGGCATCTTCCTTGAATCCATAGGTTCTCATGTCCCTGAAAAGAATATAGATCCGCATGGAAGGATTTTTCTCTTTGAGCTTAATGGCATTTTTTACGGCATGACCGCAGCACACCCTGGAGCAATAATTGTTCTCTTCATTCCGACTGCCCACACACTGGATCATCACCAGACTTTCGGCATTGATGACCGTCTTGTTTCCCCGGGCAATCTCTCCTCCCAAATCAATGTGGGTAAACACCTTGTCGTTTTCCCCATAGAGGTATTGTGTTGGTTTATAGACATCCGCCCCAATGGCCAATACAGATGCGCCATGGCGAATCACCTTTGTTCGGCCTTCACTTTTAAGGGTGGTGGTAAAATTGCCAAGATATCCCGACACATCCGTGATCGTTGCTTCATGGGAAACATGGATCAGCGGATTTTTATACACCTGTTGGATGACGCCGTCCAGATAGGTTTGAACATCCAACCCTTCCAGGGTGGAATGTATTCTTCTGGCAATCCCGCCTAAGTCTTTGGCCTTTTCCACCAGATGAACCGCGTGTCCCTGTTTTGCAATGGACAAAGCACAGGTCATGCCGGCGATACCGCCTCCCACCACCAGGGCCGCTTTGTTTACCGGCAGGTCAAATTCCTTTAGGGGTTCCAATTCACCTGCCCTTGCAACGGACATCCTGACAATATCCTGGGCCTTTTGGGTGGCCTCATCCTTTTGTTTGGCATGCACCCAGGAGCAATGCTCTCTGATGTTGGCCATATCCAGATAATATTGATTTAATCCAGCTTCCCGAAGGGTATCCCGAAACAGGGGTTCAAGGGTTCGGGGGGAGCAAGCGGCGATGACCACCCGATTAAGTCCTTTCTCCCGGGCAAGTTGTGTTATCTCCTGGGCGGAATTGGTGGCACATGAAAAGATCTGCTCCTTTGCATACACCACATGGGGCAAAGTACGAGCATAGTCCACCGTGGACGGGACATTGACAACACTGGAGATGTTGGCCCCGCAATGGCAGACAAACACACCGATCCTTGGCGCTTCTGCCGAGACATCCCGCTCTATGGGGTATTTTCTTTCCCTGGCCAGCTTTCCCCGGCGATAATCCAGAAGTTCTCCGATCTGGGCACTGGCACCGGAAGCTGAAAATACCGATTCGGGTATATCTGTGGGACCCTGAAACCCACCGGAAACAAAAACGCCGGGCCGGTTGGTCTGAATGGGATTTGAGGAATCGGTGGCACAAAATCCGTGGGCATTCAGATCAATGCCGAATTTCTCTGAAATCTCCTTGTAGGCCTTGGGGGGATTTAATCCCACAGAAAGGACCACCATATCAAATTCTTCTCTTTTTACCCCGTCATCAGGGGTGGCATATCGGACCATCACCCGCTTGTTGTCCGGGAGCTCCCGTTCAATGGAGGCATAACTTCTGATAAACTCCACTCCGGGCAATTGTTCCGCCCGCTGGAAGTATCGCTCAAAATCCTTGCCGAATGACCGGATATCGTTGTGAAATATGGTACATTCGGCATCTTCGTAATGGTGTTTTGTCAGGATCACCTGTTTTTGGGTATAGGTGCAGCAGACCCCGGAGCAATAGCTGTTGTCTCCTGG
>JAHIVS010000617.1 GCA_018816605.1 Pseudomonadota bacterium | reverse complement strand
CGCCGTCATCCTCCTTGCCGCAATTTTAATGTGGAACCGGAGATTGAGCAGAGAAATTACCCAACGCAGGCGGGTCGAGGCCCAATTAAAAAAAAGCAAAGAGGAAGTGACCAGTATCTTCCGGGCGGCACCGACGGGCATCGGCCTGGTGTACAATAGGATTCTTCAACAGGTGAATGACCGCATCTGCGAAATGACCGGATACACAAAAGATGAGTTGATCGGGCAAAATGCAAGAATCTTATACCCAAGCGATGAAGAATATGACTATGTGGGCAGGGATAAATACAGGCAGATTAAGGCCAACGGAACAGGTACTGTTGAGACCCGATTCAAACGAAAAGACGGCCGGATCATTGATGTTTTGATGAGCTCAACCCCACTTGATCCAACGACGCTTTCAGCAGGCGTCACCTTCACGGCCCTGGACATTACCCAACGAAAGCAGACCGAAGCAAAGTTAAAAAAAAGTGAGGCGCAATATCGGGAATATTTTGAAGAAAACATTTCCGGAACTTATATCTCAACCCCTGACGGCCGGCTGATCGCCTGCAATAAAGAATATGAAAAAATTTTTGGATTCACCAGCACCCGGCAGGCAGTGGAAACGCCTATTGAAACATTTTTTGTATCCCCGGATCAACGAATGGAGTTCCTGGCACTTCTTAAAAAACATAAACGGGTGACAGGCTACCGGCCCATTCTCAAGACCGTTGATGGAAACCCCATTCATCTGATCGAAAATGCTTCGGGGGTTTTTTCCGACACGGGTGACTTAAACCATATCAGGGGCTTTTTATTGGATGTCACCGAACAGAAGAAACTGGAAACACAACTTCGGCAAGCGCAAAAAATGGAAACCATCGGCACACTGGCAGGCGGCATTGCCCACGATTTTAATAATATTTTGTTTCCGGTACTGGGCCACACAGAAATCTTGCTCCAGGACATACCCGAAGACAATCCTGCACACGACCGGTTGAAAAAAATTTATACCGGCGGCATCAGGGCCAGGGATCTTATAAGGCAGATTCTTACATTTTCTCGTCAAAATCAATTTGACCTCAGAACAATGACGCTGCAACCTGTCATCAAGGAAGCATTAAAACTAATCAGATCCACAATCCCCGCAACCATAGAACTGGTTCAAGATATTTCCGATGACTGTGGAAGCGTCAAGGCAGATGCCATACAAATCCATCAGATCGTAATGAATCTTGCAACCAATGCCTATCATGCCATGAATGAAACCGGCGGAAAATTGAAAGTGACCCTGGAAGAAATTAAGATTGATGGGCTTAACAGACGAGCTTCTGATCTGGGCCGGGGTATTTATGCCTGCCTCAGGGTTGAAGATACCGGCATTGGTATGGACAAGGAACTGACGGAAAAAATTTTTGACCCTTTTTTCACGACCAAGGAAAAAGGCAAAGGCACAGGGATGGGACTTTCTGTTGTGCACGGGATTGTCTCAAAATTGAATGGCATTATACAGGTCCGCAGCAACCCGGGCAAAGGGAGTGAATTCAATGTTTATTTTCCGGTTGAAGCCAGGCCCGTGGAAAAACAAATTTTCCAGGCCGAAATACCCGTCCGGAAGGGGACTGAAATGATTCTGCTTGTGGATGATGAAGACGACATCGTTGCAATGGAAAAACAGATGCTGGAACGGATGGGATACGATGTCCTTTCATGTAATGACAGCATAAAGGCCCTTGAAGCCTTTCGTGCCGCCCCTGACACCTTTGACATGGTTATCACGGATATGGCAATGCCGAACATGTCCGGAGAAAAACTGGCGGCGGAATTGATTGCAATCCGTCCTGATATCCCCATATTGCTGTGTACGGGATTCAGCGAATCCATATCAGAAGAAAAATTTTCACGCCTTGGCATTCGGGGATTCTTAATGAAGCCCATCCCAATGAAGGATCTTGCCCAAACAGTTCGTGGGATACTGGATGGGGCCTAACGCCTATCCGGTGCCTTTTGCCTTGTATCTTTGACCCTGGAAAGAGTCCCGCAGCTCAAGGGTCTGCTGGATCAGGTTAAAGGTTTCCCGGTACCGGCCTGCCCAGGCAGGCGCCCTGAGCTCTTCCCCATGGGGATCTCCTGTGATGCGCTGGATGATGATGTCCTTTGGAAGCAGTTCTAAAAAATCACAGACCATGTCCACATAGGCCTGCTGTTCCATGCAGGTGTAGTCACCTTTTTGCCACATCCGGTCCAGGAGGGTCTCCTTGACCACATAGAGCAGGT
>JAHIVS010000616.1 GCA_018816605.1 Pseudomonadota bacterium | reverse complement strand
GATTCCTGAAATTCTCAAGGGATTGATCCTTTTTAGCAGCCATTACGCTCGTGTCTTCTGTGGTGCATATCTGAAAAACATGGGCCAGATATTCCCTGAAAGAAAGGGGAATTTTGTCAAACCAGATCATAAACGCTTCCAAGGGTGTTTGCATCAATGGCTCACCTTTAATGCAAAGAACAGGTCCTTGTCAAGGAAAACATCTCTGCCCACAAGGCTTTCCCCTGATCCGACCTGAACGATATATCCTCTATCGGACACAAGCGCGACTGAAAAATGACCGGTATTATCGGTTACGGCGGTGCCTGCCAGAGCAAAGGTCTGCTGGTCGAAAATTGAGACGATACGGTTTTCCGCTCCTTCTCCGGGGGTATAGACATTGTTCTGGTCTGGATCCGAATGGACAAGCCCGTATATTCTTGAATATCCCGGATTTTTATTTTCTCCAAGGCCTGCCACCAGGGTCAGCCTGGCATAATCCCAGACAGCGCCATTCACAAATTGTACGTTAAGTCCTGCCTGGTTAAAATAGCGCCCGAACACAACCCTGCTCGCGATAAGGCCCTTTGCCTCTTTTAAAACCAGGGATGAAAAAATCCAGTATGCCATCGCATCTGCACTTGTCTTGGGAAACACTTCAATGGCTGAGGACCGGCTAACCCCATATCCGTCATACCCGAAATTTTTGGCATGGATCGCATAATAATCCGTATCCACATACTCTGTTTTGACAAAGTCGGCCAGCACCCCATCAAAAAAAAGAGGACTGTATTCTCCGGAAAAAGCATCCAGGCTGAATGAAAGATAATCTTTGGCGCCGGATGGATTGGCTCTGATCTGATTGATCATATTAAGAATCTGGCGCTGTGATTTCAACAAAGATGACCCCAAAGCCGCAGTGATATAATAGGCGTTGCCATACGCCTTTTTAATCACACTAACGCCTGCTTTAAATGCAGCACCTGCCAAATCAAGCTCAGAACTCAAAATGCATCTCTGCCCCTGAAAACCATGGGCCAACTCACTCTTAAACTGGCTATCCACCACAATTCGTATGGCTGTTTTGGGATCCATAAAATTATAAAAAGAAACCGCCCCGCTAACCTCCCCTGTTCTGGCAAAGTCATCGGATTGAGCCGCAACCGGCACAGCAGCAGCAGAAACCGGATCATTAAGAACAATAGCCTTTGTATTCAAAAATTCTGAGATATTCAGCAATGGCAATTTGTTTTCCAGAAGCTCGCCCAGCCAGGGACGTTCCGACAATAAAGTTTCCCTGTCATATCCCAGACCGACTGCATAGGATACCGGGTCCAGACGTATCCAGTTGATCAATTCAACAATAAACAGGCCGTTTGCATTGGACTCACCTGCGGAAACCGTTTGCATTGGCACAAGAAACAATATGATTCCCAGACCAAAGGACATTCCGATATTTATAATTTTTTTCTTCATGGAGAGACATTGATGCAAAGAACGTGCCGTGCTTGAAACCCCTATGGAATGGATGTTCTTCCAACCAGGAGTGCCCAGATCTGACCGGATATTGTCAAATCTGACCAGTGACCAGGACTATTTACAAATTCCATGACATTTTTATTCCATCCTGCTATTTAAACATCCATCTTTTTCTATATCAGCCAGGTTTGTCCAATCCACGCCTAAGTCGGGCTTTTTTGAGGAGATCGGAACCCAGTTTTTTTCAACCCGCTGCGTATGGGGATTAGCATTTTTCTCTTTATAATTATTGCCAACAATCATCGGTTCTATGTTCCTTAACGCCTATGATTATCGTTACCTTGCACAATGTCAAGAAACACTGCACCCTAAGTTTAAGGTGAGACCTACCATTCCATCCGGATCATCATGCCGGCGTTAAAGCCCTGGTTGTTTGTAACCGAATAAAGGCCCGGCGATTCATATTCGTTGTCAAAGACATTGTTCAAAAAAAACGACAGATCAAAGGGAAACACCTCCCGCACCAGAAGATTGACATCCGCAACCCAGGCCGCATCGCAGATCCGGGTGACATCTTCCACAGGGTAATACAATTTTCTTTGGGAAAAATACCTAAGTTCCGGCACCAGGGCAAGCTGATCGGTAATCTGCCAGGTGCCCCGGACAGCGCCCATGGTGTCGGGCCCTGTATCATAGGCATAGTCCAGCTGCTGGTGATGCTTGACCACATTCCCCTTATCGTCTATATAGGTGTAATCATTGTACAGATAGGTTTCCTTGGGACCTGAATTGCTCAGAAGGGTAAGGCTGCCGGAAAGCGTAAAGCTGTCCGTCACCTGGTGGGCAAGTTCAAACTCGATTCCGTCAATGGTCTGGCTGTTGGGGGTTGAAAGCCCGGCCCCGGCATACCGGTCCTCAATCACATGGTTCTCGATTTTATTTTTGAAAAGGGTGACGGCTGCCTGGGTGCCAGCATTTTTCCAGGAGAGCTGGGCATTGATGTTTTCAATTTTTTCCAGCTCATTGCCCCCGTTTTCCTGCAATTGCTTGGCAAAGGGATTTCGATAGGCGGTTCCGTAAATGGATTTGAAGATAAAATCCCCCAGGTTCCAGGCAAACCCGGCATTAAAGCTGGCTTTGTTCTCATATTCATCATGGGCGTCATACCGGGCGCCTGCCCAGATTTCTAGGGTCTCAAATTCGTGGCGGTACTGGCCGAAAGCAGATGCCAGGGTATTTTGGAAACTCACCTCATCCACCCTGGGCAGAAAATAAAGATTTTCGTTGCTGAAAAAATCCGGCAGAAAACTCTCCCATACAGGTATCCGGTCAAATTCATCCTGGCGCAAAGAACCGCCCAGGGTAACAAGCCCCTTGGAATGGAACAGGGATTGATCATAGATGATCTCGCCAAACCAGGAGGATTCTTTCTGGGCAAGGGTTTTGTCCACGATCAGATGGTCCTGGCTTGTGGCTGAATAATATCCCGTGAACCGGATCCCCGCGTCGGGATTAAATTTTTTGGCGGCTTCCAGCTTATAGACCTGGGAGAATGTCGCGACCTGTTCTTCCCAAAAATAGGCTTTATCCCAGTCGGAAACCGTATGGGCATTTTTATTGTCGGAAATTTTCATGGAAAGGGTGAGCCAGTCCCCATGGGTGAGGCTGCCGTAAAGGTTCACATGGGTGGAATCTTCCGGATCTGCCTGGCCATACCGGGTCCTAATGGGTGCGGGAGTTTTGCCGTCATTCCAAAAATTTGTCACATTAACAGCAGAATCGTTTTCCTGTGCCTGTCTGCCGGACACGGAAAAAAAGGAAGACCAGTCGTTCTGTTGATGGCCATATTTCACATAGGCCTCACCGGGCCCATCGGCCGAAGACAGAATTGCACCGGTTTTGATGCCTGAAAAGTCTTTGCCCGACAGGGGAACGGCATTGACAACACCTGCAAAGGCGTCCGGTCCCCACAGCACAGATCCGGCTCCCCGGACAATTTCAATGCGCTTGACGGCAGCCAGAGAGGTTTCATAATCGATCATGCTGTCGGATTTGCGGACCCCTGACCCCATGGGCACGGTGTCGAACAAAAACAGGGTGGAATTGGGTATGCCCCGCAGATAGGGGATGCTGCCCTTTTCCGTCTGGTTCATGTAGAACCCAGGAGTCCCCTCCAGGGCCTGGGACAGGGTAACCGCCCCCTTTTGCTCGATGTCCTTCCGGGTGATCACCTCGGCAATGGCAGGAGCGCTCCAGGCAGCCTCTTCCCTTCGGGATGCAATGGTCAACACCTCCAGGTCCTCCCCGACAAACATGAGCATGGTGTCTGCTGCCTGGGACATTCCGGCAAAGATCATGAATATCAATAGAACAAACTGAACCTTCACTGATTTTTTTCCCCAGAGTGCATGCATTTATTCTTCACCATCCATGTTTTTTGCCAATACCCTGAACTTGGAACGGCTCAAGCCCAACAGTTTGGCGGCAGTGGTCTGATTGTTTCCGGCTGCCTGCAATGCCTGCTGGACCAGGCTCATCTGGACCTGCTGCAGGGGGATGCCGCCGGGCGGCAGGTGGATCACCACCTGCCGGGTGGTCTGGGTCTGGGCCACCTGGAGGAAAGACAGGGTGTCTGCCGTAACCTGACCGGTCTCCCGGGTGAGGATCAGGCACCTTTCCAAAACATTGGCAAGCTCCCGCACATTGCCCGGCCAGGGGTACTCTTTGAGTTTCTGGCAGGCCCCTTCGGTCAAGGTATGGTCTTTTCCAAAGGAAAAGGTTTGAATGATATATTCTGCCAGGGGCACAATGTCATCTCTTCTCAGGCGCAAAGGAGGGATGCCGATGGGGAACACATTGATTCTGTAAAACAGATCCTGGCGGAATTTTCCCTGGTTCACCATCTGTTCAAGGTTTTTGTTGGTGGCACAGATCACCCGGACATCCACGGGGATCTCCTCATTACCCCCCACCCGCTGGAATTTTTTTTCCTGGAGGGCCCGCAATAGTTTGCCCTGGGATTCCAGGGGCAGATCCCCGATCTCGTCCAGAAACAAGGTGCCCTTGTCTGCAAATTCAAATTTCCCCCGGGTGCGGACAGCCGCCCCCGTAAACGCCCCTTTTTCATATCCGAACAATTCCGATTCCACCAGGTTGGCGGAAATGGCGGCACAATTCACCGGCACAAACCGGTTGGCCGCCCTCAAGCTTTTTCTGTGAACATGATTGGCGATCACTTCCTTGCCGGTTCCCGACTCTCCCAGGATCAGCACGGCCGTGTCGACAGGGGCCACATTCTCTGCCAGGGCCACCACCTCCCGCATTTGGCATGAGCTGTAAATCAGCTCATGCTCCTTGTCTGCCCTGGCAATAACCGCTTTCATTTCCTGGTTTTCCGTGATCAGCCGGGACAGGGTCATGGCCTTTTCAATGGTAAACAAAATCTTTGCATCGTCAAAGGGTTTGGTCACATAATCAACAGCCCCCTGCTGCATCATCTCAACAGCCGAATCGATGGTGGCAAAGGCGGTGATAAAAATGACCGGGGTCAGTATGTTTTCCATTCGCATCTGTTGGATCAATTCTTTTCCGTCCATCTGGGGCATTTTGATATCGGAAATCACCAGATCATAGGTATTTACCGAAAGGCTTTCCATGGCATGTTTTCCATGGACGGCCTTGTCCACCTGAAATCCATTTCTTTCTAGCATCATTGAAAGAAGATGCCTCATTTTTTCTTCATCATCAACGATCAATATTTTTGTCATTTTCTTCTAACACCTCTATCTTTCGTTCCTGGGTATTTGAAAACAGGGTGATGCAGAACCGGCACCCCCCCGCTTCCGGGGTCTGGATGCCGATACTGCCGCCATGGGCCTTGACCACCTGATCGGCAAATGCAAGCCCAAGCCCCGTACCCGTTGCCTTGGTTGTAAAAAAGGGTTCAAAAATTTTCTGCCGTTCTTCCCGGGCTATGCCAGGTCCCTGGTCCGTGATCAACATCTGCCATTTATTGTGCTGCATATTAAACCCAATATCAACCATTCCTTTTTTATCATTTGCCTCGCATGCGTTTTTGATAAGATTGGAAATGCCCCGGGACAAAAGATCAAAGTCGGCTTCCGCTTCAAAGGGGGTTTGGGGGATCTCATATTGCAGCTTCAGTTCCTCGGACGCATATTGGATTTCAAAGCCGATCAAAACCTGTTCCGCAAGCCGGTTCAAATCCACCAGGGTAAACTTGGGCTTTGCCGGCCTGGAAAAAATCAAAAAACCTTCAATCAGGGTATTCAAACGGACAATCTCTTCTTCGGCATAGGTCAGGGGAATATTCTCCTTTGGAATCTTTAATTCCGACTTGAGCATTTCAAGGGAGCTTTTGATGATGGCCAACGGATTTTTCACCTCATGGGCGATCATCATGGAAAATTTACCCACCTCTGCAAGGGCTTCCTGGCGGGTAATCTTTTCATAGGCCCGGACCAATGTTTTACGTCCGGCAGCAAGGGAATCCAGCATATTGTTAAAGGCATCGGCAAGCTTTGCGATCTCCGGCGTGTTGCCCGAGGCTGCCCGGATAGAACGGTTGCCCAGGGATACTTTTCTGGCTGTTTCCGCCAGGGCGATGATGGGTGCCACAAGGGATCTGGAGATAAAATAAAAAATAATCCAGGACAAAAAGGTCAGGGCCAGGGCAATATAAACAAACCGGATTTTCATCTGAACCACCAGATCCGCTATGCCCTGGACAGAATAGGTCACCCGGACCTTTCCGATAAAATTTGTGTCGCCGGTCCCTGTCATGCGGCGCATCCATTCACCGTTGTCTTCGGTTTGGGAGAGATGCACCTGCTTTTCCACCCTGGCAAAGGGCCCCGGGATATTCCGCACTTCCTTTACGAGAATTTTTCCGGTGTGGTCCTGTATTTCAACCCCTGTGATGTCATTTTCCTTGAGCATATTGGCGGCCAATCCCTGGAGAAGCGTCTGCTCATCAATTAATATCCCCAGCTCGCAATTGAGTGCCAGATACTGGGTCATGAAATCGATCCGCTGGTTGAACCGCTGGGTGACAAACTGGTTGATGATCGTCACCCCCAGATAGCCCATGGTCATGGTCGCTGCGCTGACAAGGAGGATGGCCGCAGAAAGAACCCGGGCGTGGATGCCGATGGTATTGGGAAACAGACTTTTCATCGGGTCACCCGGATGCCGATTTTATCGGCTATTTTCTCATTGACAATGGTATTAAATACCGGCGGAATCTGTCGGCATTCGCCTGTTTCAAGATAGGTATTCATCTCTTGTCCGGCCTGTCGGCCAAGGGCGCGGTAATCAAATTCAAAGGAAAAAAAGGCCCCGGACCGGGTGAAAAAAGAATTATACCCGATCACCCCCCGCTTGTTATAGAGTCCCTGCTTGATCACATAATGGATAATTTTTTCGGAAATAACGGTTGGATCCGGAATCATCCACACTGCGTCCATTGCCCCCATATGGTCCTTTAACACACCGGCAATCTGGTTTTTGGAAGCAACGGACAAGGGGATGATCTCAAGCCCCTTGTCCGCGGCAGCCGAAAGGGCCTGGTCGTAAAACCATTGGTTGTGGCCGGGATCAAATATCAGACCGATTTTCCTAATGGTCTGGAAGGTGTGGGCGATCTTTTCCAATTGGGTTTGGGCCGGGATTCTCAAGGAGATTCCGCAGGCCTGGGAAGAAAGGGCGGGCAACGCATCAGGATCCAGTACGGCTGCATACATTTTTTTAAACCCCGCCTTGCTGTCCCACAGGACAGACGCCGCCTCGGGCCCTATGGCGGTTACCAGATCATACTGCCCCCCCTGCAATTGATCGGCAATTTGCAGGTTTAGCTGGCGGCTCTCATCATCGGTTGATGCAGAAAGGAAAAAAACATCCATTGGGGTTTCCGCAATTTCATCGGTGATACCGTCCACCACATGGATATAGGGTTTGATTTTTTTTGAAACAAGGAGGGCTGCCTTAAAGTCCGTATCGGAAAAACAGGCCCCGGGTATGGCTGACAAAACCATGGAAACAAAGAGAACAACACACAAAATGGTTCTGGGTCTTTCCTGGGGCATCCGGGTTCCTGGTTTATGAATATTTAGGTTACCTGTACCCTATATCAAAACCTTGGGGCAATTACAAAGCAATCTTTGCAACCTTTCGGAATCCCAAATGTTTCATCAGACCGCCTCAAACAAAATTGTAATGTTGATATAGCGCTCAAGGGCTTTTTTCCCGGACATCTGCCGTGCATCCGGGAACCGGTATTTCCCGGTACTGGCAATTTTGAATACGGAAGGATCCACCCCGTGATTCACAAGGGCATGCACAATATTGGCCGCCCGGGTGGCGCCCAGTTCAAAATTTGAAGGAAATTGGGGTGTTCGTATGGGGTCCACGTCCGCAAATCCGTCCACCACAATCCAGACTTTGTAATTTTTGACAAAAGCGGATATCTTTTTTAAAAAATCATCGTATTCCTTGGAGACAACCGCACTGCCCGAGGGAAAAAGGATGGGCAGGGTGCTTCTTATCTTTACCCACTCCTGATCCGGGATCAGTTCAAACCAGTCGGATATTTCCGAATTTTTGATCTGATCCATTAACCTTGCCTGGTCCGGTCCGATCATGTCTGCGGCCATTGCCCGGGTTTCAATGGGTTGATCGGCCATCTCGTCCTGCACGGTTTCGTCCATAATCTCGTCAAGGGCTGCCTGGTAGGATTGCCGTTCTTTTTCAAGGGAATTGATTCTCACTATCTTATATGCTACAGACCGATACAAAGAGGGGGGAACCGGCTGTTCCAGAGATTTCAGCCTTTCAATCTTATGTTCCAGCCATGTCAGGTTTTCATTTAACTCATAAATTTCCCGGGCCTTTGAAGAAATGAGTTCCGTGTACTCTCCGGCCAAAACAAGCTCTTTTCCCAAAGAGGGACCGGCATAGGCCGGAAATACAAGGAAGACGACACTTACAATAAAAAAAGCCGCACCTGATAGGTGCCTGACAAGGGACAAAAAATATTCCATGACCATTCTCCGGTTGAATTTATTTTTTGGGTGCTCGATTAAAAAGCAGTTATCACTTTTCTGCAACACACCCCATCAGTTGGATGCGCGGGTGTGGGAGGCTGTCTCGTAATTTTTCAGATTTTCTGCAAGACCCTGGGGCCACCAGATCATCCCGTGACGGGTAAAATTAATCCGAAGCTGCATGACGGCCTGGGCGATTCCATATTCTCCATGGGTGATTTCCCGGATTTCAACACCCCTGAGCATTGCCTGGGTGCTGGTCGTCAGAGAATCCTTATCAATTGCACCATATCCGCCCTTGCTATAGGCTTGGACATATACCCCTCTTATTTTTTCCACAAATTGTCGATAACCGTCCGCAACAGCTGCCCGTTCAGCCATCAAGCGCGCCTGGCCTTTGGTAAGGGAGGCTTCGGGTTCAACCCCCTTTCCGATAACCGTAAAGGTTACAACCCGATGATTCCCAGCGTTTTCCGGTGCTGTTCCAATCACGGGCCCTGGAGATACTGTGTAGGTATTACACCCCACTACCGCCGACAGCATCAACCCTAGAAAAAACAATTTCAGTGTTTGTTTCATTTTGCATACCTCTTTCATATTATTTACCATGGGAGCCAAATACGAGAAAGATCGTCATCCATCGGGAACAACTTAAATGATATCCCAAACATCAGATAAAATAAATAAATTTTTTATGGAAACAGCAAAATGAATTGACCCTGAAAATCAAAAGTTAAAACAAAGACCTTATTTTTTGTCCTTAAAATGAATCGCAATATTGACATGGCGCTGTAAATTTTTCCACTCAGACCTTTTCCGGGAATCCAGCCGATGTTCTCCGGTGCTGCCGATTTTAAATACAGACGGTTTGACGCCATATTTCACAAGCGAACGGACAACGGCAGCAGCCCTTGCTGCCCCAAGTTCAAAATTGGAAGGGAATTCTTTGGTGTGAATCGGGTCTGTGTCTGCATAACCGTCAACCATAATTCTGACATCATACCCGTTAACAAGACTTGCCATTTTTTTGATAAAAGAATCATAACCGGCTGCAATGGTGGCGCTTCCAGAAGAAAACAAAATCGGCAGTCTGTTTTCCACCCTCAGAAAGGCGCCGGTTGCGCTGAGCTCCACCCAGTCTTCCAGGCCGGATGCCACTACCCTTTTTTTCAGGATGTCTTCAAATTTCGCGGCAGGTGCGGATTTGATCTTTTTCTTACCAGGAGGAGGAGATGCGGGGGTTAATAATTTTTCATACTGTTTTTTCAATTGTTCCAGGGATGCTATTTTTTCGGTCTTAAAGGTAATTGAATCATACATCCGCTGGGGTACAAATCGTTTGGAAGCCTCCATTCTCTTGACTTTATTGGCGAGCCACAGCCTGTCTTGTTGAATTTTTTCAATCTCTGACCGGACAAAAGAGATCTGCCTGTCATATGTTTGTCGCTCTTCTGACAAAAACTTTGGTTTTGGGCCCGATTGCCCGGCACCGGATAGGTCTGCAAAGAATGCCATGCCCATGAAAACAGCAAGACAAATCAGCAGCTTTCCCTGCCCCGAAGCGATGTAACCATATCCTTTAGCCATTCCGGACGCCTCCACCTTATATTCCGCTGTTAGATACCGTCCCCCGTGACCCTAAACCAGTCTGATCTTCCACAGGTTTCACCCCGGATCCTAATCCGGCGGGCCACCACACCATATCCTTCTTTGCAAAATAAATCGTCAACTGCATATGGGCCTGGGTGATATCATATTCACCTTGACGGATCTCAACAATTTCAACCCCCCTCAGCCAGGACTGCGTTTTGGTCGTTATCACTTCCTGGCTCACCGAGCCGAATCCGGCTTTCATGAATGCTTCCACATATACCCCCCTCACCTTTTCGACCAATTGCCGGTAGCCGTCGGCCACCGCCGCACGCTCGGCCATAAGTTTGGCCTCACCTTTGGTCAAGGCCTTTTCAGGCTCCAGGCCCTTACCGATCACCTCAAAGGTGACCACCTTACGAGAACTGGTGTCATCCTGATTCAGTCCCAGCACAGGTCCCGGTGAAACCTTCCGATCCGGCCCCGTAAAACTGCATCCGGACAAGACGACCCATACCAAGGTCAATTGGCAGAAAGTACGAATCACATGTTTCATTTCTATTTCCTCTTCTTTAAATGTTTGATACCATCTACCCAAGACAGTTTTAAATTGCCGCTTGTGTGTAAAGGACGACAACAAGCCCCCACAATTTTACAATGCTACTGGAGAATATTACAAAAAATATGCCATTGTTTTCAAATTTCTATGATTTTCTTTTTTCATCTGCACTGATTTTAGGGATGCTTATATGGCCAAAACCTTTAATAGCAGACCATACACCCATCAGCACCTACTATATACGCTATGATATAAAGTCGTCCAACCACCGGATTACGGATGAAAATTTTTTAATGATTCCTGCAGAGAACGAATTCAGGATGGAAAATTTTTCACAGATCGTGCTTCCATGCGTCATATCCATGACGCCGGGGGAGTCAAAAACAAACACACTCCAACGGGCTAAAAATGAGGCGTTAAAAAGAGTCCTCCACGAAAAAGGACTCCAATCCGTTAAGACAAAAAACGGGGTGACCATTCTCAGTTTTGAAGGTGTGATCATAGCACCCATACGGATTTTCCAGATTCCGGACACCGAGCCCCTCCGATTTTCATATACCGCACATTTTAAATACAGTCCCGTGGCCTTCCCCGATAGATGGCAGGGGTTGAAACTCAGAGCCGCGATAAAAGAAAAACTTCAGGATTTCTTCCGATTGTTTCACTAGGAAGTTCTCTTGACCTGAAAACAAAGGGCAAACATGAACAAAAACATTGCTGTTGTCTCATCCATTCTCCTGTGCACGATACTGATTTGCCAGCCCTTTTCGGCAACGGCAAAGGAACAGCAACCAGGTCTTTTGCTGGCCGATGACCGGGGAAACATTCTATTTTCCCAAAACCCAGACACCCCCTTCACGCCGGCCTCCATTTTAAAAATGTTCACCAGCCTTGCGGCGGTGGACGCTTTTGGAACGGACCACAGATTCAAGACCTTGTTTGCCTATGACAAGATATCTAAAAATCTATATATAAAAGGGTTTGGTGACCCTTTGTTCATTTCCGAAGTGATCAGGGATCTAACCGATCAAATCCGATTAAAAACCAAGGCCCGGGTCATAAATCACATCATTCTTGACAGCTCTTTTTTTAATTCCGATATCACTATTCCGGGAACAGGCACATCCTCAAATCCATATGACGCCACTACAGGCGCCCTGTGTGCGAACTTCAATACCATTTCCTTTAAGTGGGACCCAGGCTTGAAAAAATTTATCAGCCCGGAACCCCAAACCCCGCTGCTGCCTGATTTTCTTGGGGATATTAAAAGATCCGGCCAAAAACAGGGCAGAATTTTGCTTTCGTCAGAACAGCGCCAGGCGTATCCGGGCCTGCTGATACAATATTTTCTTGCAAAAAGAGGCATCCCGGTAAACGGCTCTGTGAAACAAGGCCGTTTCGATAATGCCCTATCCCCGATATTTGCCTTTGAATCGCCGTTTACCCTGGAACAGATTCTTCAAAAACTTTTAAAATATTCTAATAACTTTATGGCAAACCAGCTGATGCTGGCCATGGGTGCCAAAAAGAAAGGCGGTCCGGCAACCCTTGAAAAAGGAGTTCTGACCATGGAAGCCTTTGGCCGGGAAAAATTGGGGTTGACACGATTTGCCATTGCAGAAGGGTCCGGGCTTTCAAGGGAAAACAAGATCTCACCGGACCAGATGCTGAAGGTCCTGATGCAGTTTATGCCGTTACATCCCCTGCTGACCCAAGAGAAAAATGAATATTATAAAACCGGCACCCTGTCCGATGTCCGATGCAGGGCCGGTTTTATCCGCGGAAATGACAATCGCCTCTATCCTTTTGTGATTATGATCAATGAAAAGGAAAAAGGATATGCCAAAATTCGACAGGAATTGTTGAAAAAGGTCTTTCGCATTTCAACAATTCCTTAAGAAAACCGTCTGTTCACTTCTGGTCTATTTAGGGGTTTTACCGCCTTGAATATAGGCGTAAGCGCTATGGTTATGGATGGATTCAAAATTTTCCGCACTCACGGAAAACCAGGTAATATTTTCATCTTCCATCAAGACCTTGGCCACATCCCTTGCAATATCCTCAACAAATTTCGGATTGTTATAGGCTTTTTCCGTAACAAATTTTTCATCTTCTCTTTTGAGCACAGAAAAAATATCACATGAGGCGGCCTTTTCAACGATATCTACAATATTTTCAATCCAGATGAGCTTTTTGAACCGGGTGTTTACCAACACCTCGCCCCGCTGATTATGGGCACCGCAATCACTGATCTCCTTTGAACAGGGACAAACCGAAGTAACCGGAACCGCCACCTTCAGTATAATATCGGTATTGTTCCTAGCATCGGATGATCCGAAAATGGAACAGGTATAGTCCATTAACCCTTTGGCTCCGATGCTGGGAGATTTTTTCTCAATAAAATAGGGAAAGGTGATTTCAATATGCGAGGATTCCGCCCCCAGGATTGTTTTCATATCCCCCAGAATCGTTGTTAAAGATTCAAGGGAAACCTGGGTTCGGGATGAATGCAAAATTTCAACAAACCGACTCATGTGCGTTCCCTTGCACTGGTGGGGCAAGTCCACATACATACAAATTTCGGCGACTGTGGATTGAATACCCTTGGTTTTATCCAGAACTTTTACAGGGTACTTGAGCCCTTTAATGCCCACTTTATCAATGGGAATTTTTCTAAAATCAGGTTGATTCTGTATATCAATCATTTTTATTCTCTAAAAGATAATCAGAGGCAACATTGCCCATTGCCCTGAATATATTACCTTTTATATTTTTATTTTGTTTATACAAAGCGTCAAGCATCCGCCGGATCTCTTCTCTTTTTGTCTGGTTTGCACTGGGGCAATTGTTGACAAATTCCGGCATCCCAAACAGGTTTGAAAACAAAACGATATCCTTTTTTTCAACATATGCCAGCGGCCGGATTATATCAAGGGCACCCCCAAAAAAAGACTGCCTGGGTTTCATGGTCCCGATTTTCCCTGAATAGAACATATTGATGAACAACGTCTCAATAATATCATCCTTATTGTGGCCCAGGGCAATTTTCCTACAGCCTTGTTCCTGGGCCAGCTTAAACAGTCTATTTCTTCTAAGCCTTGCGCAAAGAAAACAAGGATTTTCCCTATTCT
>JAHIVS010000615.1 GCA_018816605.1 Pseudomonadota bacterium | reverse complement strand
TTTTCCGCCGCCGATGCCCACAATGATGTCGGCCCCATGGGTTTGGGCGATCAAAGACAATCGGTCTATTTCTTCATCTGAACATTCCCGGTTGAATTTTTCTGCGTTAAACCGGATAAGATCTTGCAGATTGTCTTGGAAAACCGGCAGCAGTTTATTAAAAAAACAGGGTGCACAAATAATAAATCCTTTGTTTCCCAATCGAGACAGCTCTGTGCCCAGTCTTAAAATAGAATCCGGGCCTTGAACGTAACGACCGGGGAATAATGTGGTACTGATCATTTTTTTTGTCTCCTTATCTGTGACAGTATGCGGTTTGAGACCGGTTATTCTGCCAAGCCTTATCGGTTATAAAAGGTCCGAAAGCCCAAGTTCCTGAAGTTTTTCAGGTGTGGGATATCCTGTTTTGAGATTCCACCCTCTTAATTGATAGAACTCATCCCGCATTTTTTTGAAGCGGTCCCGGTCCAGGGTTTTCCCTTTTCGGGTTAAAACCATATCCCCCTCACCCGGCACCAGTACCTTTGGATTCATAAAAACAGATTGAACCGGATCCGTAAAATTAAACTCTGCAATCGTATCATCTGTCTGTGGATTCCATCCTTCCCGCAGGAGGATGGCCCGCTGTTGATTAAAAATGATTTCACCAAATTTCAACAAGGCATCCTCATCCAGGTCTTTTCCGGTGACAACATTGAAGGTGCGGGCTTCCAGGGTGGAATCGCCCACCTTATCTTGGGTATGATGTGAAACCATCAATGGCCAGCAGGAGTCACACAGTCCCAGGCTGTCCTTGACATAGGTGCGATCGATGATACAGGTGGCGGCCATGGCTTTTTCCTCATGGGTATTCAAATCCCAGGCCTTGTCATGGCGCCAGAATCTGGCAGCAGCGGCCCGATAAACATCGGCCGATACCGGTGTTGATCCGGGATATTGCAGATTCATGACCCACATACCGATCATTCGGCTGACCTCATGGAGCATGGCAATGGGCTGACGCGGTTCAAAGGCATAGAGTAAACCGTTCATCAGATATTCCCTTGCCGAATAGGTGGCACCATCCCCCACACCGGCCACTTCATTGGCAAAAAGCTGCCTGGCCTCCAAGCCCAAGGTTTCCCCGGCTCTCAGGAGTCCTTCGGCCAGGATATCACCAAACCCTTTCCGATGGGCAATCATATGACACAGGGTCTCAAAAAAACGCCATTCCCCCAGCCGCTCTATTTCAAGACCGGTCTGTGAGTCGCTTAAAAAACCGGCCTTGTATCCCGCAATGATCCAGTGAACCACATTGGCCATCTCCATGGTGCATAAAGAGAGATTGTTGCAAAGCCCGGTCGCATTCAGTGCCGTTTCCGCCGGTTCCGAAGGAGATCCCATCACCCAGGGGAAATAGACAAACATGGCCTGGCACTTTCTCACCACCGCTTTGTTCGCTTGGGTTCGGAAGGTGGATCGCATGATACAGTCCAGGCCGCACTGGAAACAAGAGGCCTTGCCGGTTCGGGAAATCTGATCCGGCGGAAATGGATTAAACGAGGTGTCCCGCTGATTTAACTTCAGGGTCAATCGATTGAGTTTTTTTAAGGCATTCGGGTCACTTACCCGGGGCGACTGCGTTCCGATCACGGCAATGGCCTTCAAATTTTTAGCGCCCAGAACCGCACCAAACCCGCCGGTGGCACTCCCTTCATTATCTGTCATCAGATTGGCGGTTCGGCACAGATTCATCCCGGCGGGACCCGTTGTGATAAAATGTGTTTTTTGGCCGTGTTTTTGTTTTAAATATGCTCCCACTTGGGAAACTTCCTTCTGCTGAATACTGTCGGCATCTTCAACCCTTGCTTTTCCATCTGAAATGAATAAATATACCGGCCGATTCGCCTTTCCCGTCACCATCAGCCCATCAAAACCGGCTCTTTTCAATGCTGGCCCCCAATATCCCCCCATGTTGCCATAGCAAAAGCCTTCGGGCATCAACATGGGAGATTTGCCCACCACTTCAAACCGTGAGGCCCCCTGAACACCGGTTGCACTTAATGGCCCGGTCATAAAAATCAAATAATTTTCCGGATCAAAGGCCCTGACTTTAGCAGGGACATGCTCCCAATAAAGGCGGGTGGCGATTCCCCGTCCGCCTAAAAACCGATCCGCGTAAGGGGGGGTGTCAATCTGAGTGATGGTTTCAGAAGAAAGATCAATCTTTAGAATTTTCCCGCACCACCCGTAACTCAAAGAATTTTTAACCGCTTTTTTTTTATTTTCAGCCATATTTTCCACCTGTCTTTGTTTACATTCATTCAAAGGAGGATTGTCGCTATAACTGCCCGTTCACAAGGGTCAGGCCGTTCACAAAAACAGATTCCCGGCCGGTGAAGGTAAGGACCTTTTCAATGATGGTTACCCGGTTTTCGGCATTGTCCACTTCAATGGTCCAGTAATTGATTCGCTGTGTCCGTTTTTGGGTTGTTGAACCCAGTGCCTCCCAGAATACCTCTTTGACCCCTTTTGCGGCATAGATCTCTTTAACCGCTTTGGAGGGCAGATCCGGGGAAAGCTCTTTTTGGGGGGCTCCGCCACCTCCGGCAACCAATACACTGATGTTGGCGGCCGGCTGATAGAGCTCTGTGGTATGATTGTGGCCGTTAAATACAAAAATCTGCACCTTGTTGCTTTCTTGCCCAAAGGCTTTCAGGGCCTCCACCGGGTCAGACTTTGTATCTAAAGGGGGGTGTTTGTAGTGGGAGAAAGAGGGCTTATGGTACTGGACAAACATATTCTTAAGGGGGGTTCCGGATGCGGCCATCCGGGCGGCGGTTTCCTTCAAAAATGAGGGGAGCTGCAGTTGGGTATAATCGCCCTGGGTGCAGGTGAATTTCCTGTCCTGGGCAAAAGAGAGTTTTTCGCTGTATTCACCCACATATCCGCCGGTACAAAGTGAAAGAAAAAGAGAGTTGCCCACGGTAAAATAGTAACTGTGATTTTTTTCAAGATGGGGGAAAAAGGCAAAATAATTTGTGAGCAGGGGATCATTCCAGGTTTCGTGGTTTCCGGGAATCGGGAATATTTTACTCCGGACAGCTTCCGGAAAATAGTTGCCCGGTTCTTCCCAGTAGACCGGGGTTCCCCCCTGCCAGATAAGATCCCCGGTGAAAAGTGAGAATGAAGCTTTCTGAAGGGTCAGTTGTTCGGAAATGCTTTGAAACACTTTGTTTCTTGCAAGGCTGAACACGACATCGTGTCCATCCAGGGACCCCAACTCGGATGTGCGGGTGTCACCAAAAACCGTGAACATATATCGGGTGCCGTTAAACTTTGTGGGTAACTGCTGAATGATATCCTGCGCAAACCCGGGGGATGTGG
>JAHIVS010000699.1 GCA_018816605.1 Pseudomonadota bacterium | reverse complement strand
ATTGTCTGATTCAAAGAAAAGGCAGGATTACGATTCTTTGCGGAATCAATATGGTTCTGCTGATGCATATACGCAGTTTCGGCACAGTTATTCTGACCAGGATATTTTTAAAGGAACAGATATTCAAAAAGTGTTTGATGAACTGGCTAAGTCTTTTGGGTTCAGAAATTTTGGCGATATTTTCCAACAATTTGATGGTGCTGGAAGTAAAAAATTTGAGTTCAACGGATCTAATTTTTCAATGAGAGGCGGATTCTTTTTTGGGACCATGAATTTTGGCAAATCTCCATCAAAGAGTTCGCTGCCCGGAAAAATGGGATGGGTTGCCCGGAAATTGCTGCAGAATCTATCAGGGTCCAAAATTTCGCTTCATGGGAAAGATCTCCATGATACTATTCAAGTTAATAAGGATTTGGCGGAAAAAGGTGGTCCCTATGCGTATTACCACACATGGCAATCAAAGAAGCTGGTGATAACTATCCCATCCAATACCCGTAATGGGCAACAGATTCGTCTGAAAGGTATGGGGGTAGAAGGCCAGGGGGAAGGGAGGCCAGGAGACCTGTATTTGAAAATAGAAACGAATCCATCTATAATTAGTAAAATTAAAAAATTTTTGCCATTTTGAGAGGCGATTCCCAGAACCGAAAAATATATAAAGGTAGGCGTATTCCCTTATTATGGAGTATCCAGAAAGGGCGATCAGACTGTTATGCCTCTCAGTGAGTTCCATTTTAATTTTTAATAAAAATACAGAGAAACCGCAGTCAGTAAAATTTTAAAAGATTAAAGAAAAAGGCATGGGGAAATCTCCCCTTAAAAAATTATGTCACCTAACCTTCCAAAGAATTCATAATTTAATTGGTATTCTAAAAATATTCCAGGCTCCGAATATTCCACCTTCGGATAATTATGTTTGAGCAGGATCAATCGATCACCTTACATTTGGTCGTTCGATGATTCTAATTTCCCTCTACCAATCTGGCAACCCGTCCTCTGCAGTCGGCACACAGGCCAGTCAAGATCAGGTTTTTTTTCTCGATTCTACCTGATTCAACAAGGATGTGAACCGCCTTACTGCAGGCTCCACACCAAACATTGCCAAGCAGTTTTGCCTGTATCGATGGGGTCAAATCATCCCAGTGTTTGAGCGCTGGCGCTGAAAAGCTGCTCCGTTTAGGAATTTGCATGAACTATCCTTATTCGTAAGGTATTAATTGTGTTGCACAAAAATCAAGCTATCTGTATCAAAACCACGCCACTTGGACATTTTAATAAATTTTTCAATAATTTCTATCTCTACTGACGGTGTTCGAGACAACAACCACAGGTATTTTGTACTCGGACCGGAGATAAAAGCATATTGATAGTTTTCTCGATCTAACTCGAAAACCACATAGGACCCATAAAACGGACCGAAGAATGACACCTTAAGATAGCCCTCTGAAAAGCTGTTCACGAAATAGGCCTTTCCTTCAGCCTCTTTCCACTCATTTTTAGATTCAGAAAAACCACGGTTAAGAACCAAAACACTACCGTCCTCTCTCAAGCGGTATTCCGCAGTCACCTGGCTCAACCCTTTTTCAAATGAGTGATCTAATCGTGCTACTTCGTACCATTTGCCAAGATATCTCTCCAGCTCAAATCCGGTAATCGGCTGGACAGACTCTGGCATGCCCAAACAACCATTGAGGATAAATACACTGATCAGTAGAAATATTTTTTTCAAGGCGCTTTCCTAATACTCAGATTAACAGCGTGTTATCAATAGCCCCGCCTACAATTCAACATATTGCAAACCTCATCCAATGACAAATCGAACATAACAGGTTTAGGATTGTATTGGTATTATAAATTTTTTCAGGCTCAGAAAACTCATGCAGTGGATAATTATAGTTGAGACCTGAGTACTTGTTTGGCGGAGAGGGTGGGATTTGAACCCACGATCCCGGTTTAGCCAGGATACTGCTTTTCGAGAGCAGGGCCTTCAGCCACTCGGCCACCTCTCCAAATCAACGAACAAAAGTCCAGCAGGTGATGTACATCTTAATATTTATGGAAGTATTATCAAGATTCTCAATCCCTGAAATATCATCACAGGGATAATAATTGTTGAGTTTAGCAAGGCTAATCAGCTGCGCTGCTTTTTGCGTCGGCTGCATTTGCTTGCCTGGTAGGATATTTTAATAGATTCACTCAATAAATTCTCCAATGACACTATGCTTCAGCTTTATTTCATGAATATGGTGATCATAATTTTTCATCCGGATTATTGATTTAATTATCAGGTAAGAGCCGAGAACAACTAAAAAAAAATTGAGTAAACCAAGCGGAATAAGAAAATGCAAAACATGAAAAATGTCATAATATTTTGAAGTCGCTATCAATACGCTTGTTACCGATAAAGGCAAGGCTAAAACAGCTATACCAGTTCTCATCACAGCTAAAGATGTACGTTTTTCTGCTAAAATAAGTTGCACTTCATTGATTATGATTGAATTGTAATTTTTTGCATCTTTAGTCAATATATATTCCTTTTTTCATCCTAACAAGGCGTTTTTGTATGGTCTTTGAAAAATATGTTTTCGAACGATTTTTCCATAAACCAGCTCAAACAGGACAGATATACAAATAAATATTAAAAAAATACCTATTGCTGTCAGATTATTTGTAAAGGTATGAATAAGCAATGTCAATAATGCAGCACAACTCACAAGAGACGCTATCAATACCATTGTTTTATTTGCTTTTATTATTTTATGAAGTTTAAGTGCTGCCATATTGACAATGAAAAAGATCAATAAAAAGCGTAATTGTTCAGCACCTATTTTTAGAGCTGCTTTTTTTTGTTAAAAAAGTTTCCTTGTTTTTGCAATCAGAAAATTACTCATTTAAAAATTCTGGTAGCTTGCCTCCAAATAAAAGGCGTAGTGCTTCACTTGCCCTCACACCATTTTTTCTACAGGTTGAAAGATAACTGCGGATACGGCAAAACATAGCTGCACCTTTCATGGACCGGAAGCATCCTGATATTTTTTGCTGGACTTTGGTCATCCGAATATCCCTTTCTCCCTGATTATTGCTGAATGGGACTTTTTCATCATCCATAAAAAGCAGGATTTTATTCTCGAAATCCCTCAGTCGTTCAAGAAGATTTCTTGACTTGGACCGTTTCAGCCTACCCCGTTTTCCTTTTCGT
>JAHIVS010000614.1 GCA_018816605.1 Pseudomonadota bacterium | reverse complement strand
ATCAGGGTGTCGGTGAAGATGTCGGCCGCAATGCTGTTTTTGCCTGTTGCCGTGCCGATTAAGGTGCCGGCAGATGTCTCCAGAACGATGTTCACCCCGCTGAAATCGCTGTCTGTATTTTCCAGCCAATTGTAGGAGATCCAGTCATGGTCCCCTGCCCCCCCATTGATGCTGTCATTGGCCAAAGAGCCGATAAAGCCGTCATTGTTGCCCGACCCGTTCAAGGTGTCCTGATAGCTTGATCCGCTGGCGCCCCGCATATTAACAAGGGTGTCTTGAAACCCATGCCCGTCGTCGGCTGTGCCTTCAGCACCGGTTGCGGCAAGGTTGACGGTTACGGCGCCCGGCGAATCCAGGTACATGGCAAACACATTTTTGTTTGGGGTTCCGGTCAGAGAATCGGCACCGGCGGCCCCCCATAGATGCCAACTGCCTTCAAATTTATTGTCTGTATCTGTGACGGTGACGGTCAGGGTGTCGTTGTAGGCAGATCCGTAAATGGTAGAGACATTGGACAGGGTATCGGTATTTCCCCAGCCGTCGGTGATGGTAGATCCGGCAAAAGATTTGGTGGCATGGTTATATGAAAGCGTGCCGACAATGCCGGCGGGGTCATTCTGGTAGGTCACGCTGTCAAAATTGTTTTTGGGATCAAAGGGGCCGCCGTCCAGGGTGTCGTTTCCCGGGCCCCCGATGAGTTTGTCTTCTCCGCCCTCACCATAGAGAGCATCATTGCCGGGCCCCCCGTCCAGCAGGTCATCGTCATCTCCCCCATAAAGGACATCATCGCCGGAAATGCTGTTATTCCCCGAGTCATCTCCGTATAGGGTATCGTTTCCGGCATACCCCCAAAGGGTGTCATTGCCCGTCCCGCCGGAAAGGATGCCAGCGACGGATGTTCCGTACAGGGTCTGATTATTGGGATCGGTTGGCGGTGTTGGTTCAGGTGTTGGTTCAGGTGTTGGTTCAGGTGTTGGTTCAGGTGTTGGTTCAGGTGTTGGTTCAGGTGTTGGTTCAGGTGTTGGTTCAGGTGCCGGATCGGGTGAAGGGATCGGTAGGGGATCGGGTGCGGGTACCGGTTCATCCGGTTCGGTTTGTGCAGTGGTATCCGGATCATTCCGGGCAAAAAGGGTTGGGGGATTGTCAACCGGATCCTTTAGTGTTTCTCTCATCCGGGCATCGGCAGCAAAGAATAGCGGCGAAGCCATAGCGGAAAAATCAATGAGGTCGAGAACCTTATAGGCCATTTGACCGGTAGCAACGGTGCCGCCCTGTTCCTGTCCCTCGTTGCCATCCGGTCCGTCACCGGTTTCCCCTGCCCCGCCATTGGCATTTCCGTCGTCTTCCCCTTGGGTGCCATCCTCTTCATTTGTGCCGGCCGGGATTTCGGCACCCCGGATGGGGGCCCTGGATTGAAAATAACTGCGTTCTTCCTGGGTCAGCGGGCGGGCCGGCTGGATGGGTTGGTTTTCCAAAAAATCAATGATTTTCAAAGGATCACTGATAAACTGGATATTGCCCATGCGGTCCTGGACCACCAGAACATGGCCCGGGCCGATATCTTCAACCCCATGCCTTTCCGTGGCGCCGCTGACGTCACTGACAACCGTGGTGCCGCGAATCCCGATGGCGGCCAGGGGAGATTTCAGTTTAAAATTGTCCGGGTTCTGTTCTGCGATTTCTCCGGTAATGGTCCGGAAAACACCCTTGGTCATTTGAAGCAGCAGGTCTGAATTGCCGGGCGTTTCTGTATCATACACATAGGAATTTATGCTGATTTCACTGTTTTCTCCGAGCGAAAGGGAGGTCCGGTCCAAAAATTGAACCTCCAGCTGGCTTCCCTGGGTCGTTACCAGGGTGTCTCCCTGGAAAATGTCGCTGCCAGACGAAAGTGTCCTTAATTCTCCATGGGATAAGGCCTGGGCCGATCCCTGCAGCGAAACTACTTTGCCAACCGATGTCGCGGACAGTGTGTTTTCGGGCATTTTTTTCCCTCATCTGTATAAAAAAATTTTTGTATATTATATTACTCTTTATTTCGGTAAATACCAAGAAACAATTAAATTGAATTTATTTTTTTTACAGGGTGTTTACAATCCAATGGAACGCAGATCCTCAAAAATTCCTGGCCTGTTTTGGGCGGGGGCCTGACAATTAAACTTCATTCAACCCAAGGCAATGCCAGCTTCCGGACCCGCAGCAGATTCGATTCACTGCCATGCGTATCCCCTGATACCTTGATTCGGGTTCGCCCGAGGTTTCAAGCACCTGTTTGATAAAAATCTCAACTGCCCCCCCATGGGAAACGACCAACACGGTCTGTTCTTCATGGCAAAGGGCTATCCGGCAAAGGGCTGCGGTCATTCTCAGGGATACATCCCTTTGGGTTTCAATTTCCGTGGGAAACGGCAGGGTCGGATAAACGGCGGACCGCTCCTGGTTTATACTGCGTCCTTCTCTTAAATCAATGTCCTGGATGATCTTAAGCGATTTTTGAAGGGCCGTGGGCACGGCCGTTTGATAGGCCCGCTTCAGATCACTTGTGTAAATGGCATGGATGGTTTCTTTTGCCAGTTGTTCTGACAGCAGGAGTGCCATTTTCCTGCCCTGGGGGTTTAAGGGAACATCCGTGTGCCCCTGAATTCTTCCGTCCACATTCCATTGGGTCAGGGCATGGGAAACCAGCAGAATCTGAACCGTCAAATGGAAAACCCGCCCAGTTTTGTTTCCAGGTACTCGTTGATCCCTTCCCTGGATCCTTCCCTGCCCATTCCGCTGTCTTTCATTCCGCCAAAGGGAGCGGCGGCAGAGGTCGGGTTGATGTCATTGATCCCTATGATTCCGAACCTGAGGCCTTCGAAGGCGGCCATGGCACGGGAGGTGCTTTTTGTGTAGACATAGGCGGCAAGGCCGTAAACCGTGTCGTTTGCCATTTCAATAACATCTTCTTTGGGATCATAGGCAATAATGGGGGCAACCGGTCCAAAGGTCTCTTCCCTGAAAATCAACATTTCCTTGGTCACATGGGTCAGCACGGTGGGGGCATAAAAATACCCGTTTGAAAGGGCCCCTTCTGTAAGCCTCTGCCCGCCTGTAATGAGCTTCGCACCTTTGTCCAGGGCGTCCTTGACCTGTTTTTCAACCTTTGAAACCGCATCCGGTCCGACAAGGGGGCCGATTTTCACGCCTGCATCCATCCCGTTGCCAGGTTTCATGGCCTGGACACGCATTGTAAATTCCCGGGTAAAGGCATCCACCATGTGCCGGGGAACAAAAATTCGATTGGGAGAGATACAGGCCTGGCCTGTATTGAGAAATTTTACCAGGACAGCCCCCTTGGCGGCATGGACCGGATCGGCGTCATCATACACAATAAAGGGGGCATGACCGCCAAGCTCAAGGGAGATCCGTTTCATATTTCCTGCCGCTTCCTTTGCCAGCAGTTTGCCCACCTGGGTTGAACCGGTAAAGGTCAGTTTCCGGACAAGGGGGTTGGAAACAAAAGCGTGTCCCACAGGTTTCGGGTCAAGGGTGGTGACAAGGTTCACCACGCCCGGTGGAAATTGTGCTGCTTCAAAAATTTTAAACATCTCCAGGGCACAAAGGGGGGTTGCCTCGGCCGGTTTCAATACCACGGTGCATCCGGCGGCAAGGGCCGGGGCAAGTTTCCGTGTGATCATGGAAACAGGATAATTCCAGGGTGTGATGGCCCCCACAACCCCCAGGGCCTGCTTTAAAACAATAAACCGCTGGTCCGGTCTGGCAGACGGTATGGTCTGCCCATACACCCGCTTGGCTTCCTCGGCAAACCACAATAAAAAATCGGCTCCGTACTGGACTTCATTGCGGGCAGCTGCCAGGGGCTTTCCCTGTTCCAGGGTCATGGTCCTGGCAAGATCCTCTTTTCGGTCCAGCATGAGTTTCCAGGCCGTGTACAAATACCGGGACCGCTGGTAGGCCGTCAGACAGGACCAGCCAGCAAAAGCCTTGGCTGCTGCGTCGATGGCATCTGCCACATCCCGGGGGCCTGCATCCGGAACCCGGTCAATCAGATCTCCGGTTGCCGGATTAAATACATCAAATTGAGCACCACTTGCCGCTTCTTTCCATTTGCCGTCGATAAACATCGATGAAATTTCCTTTTTTGTATATGGCAACAAGGTTTTGCCTATGGACTGGTAAGCCATGAATCCTGGCCTGCAACAACTTTTTCCTTAAACAGGATGGCACCGATATCAAGGACGGCCACAACTTCAGGAGTGCATCCATATTTTTGGGGAACTTTGTTTTTCCATCTGTCCGATGCCAGGTAAATATCCGCTTCTTCCTGGGAATTGAATATGTACATGGCACCCCATTCGTTTTTTTCTTCATTCACCCACCAGGTCTTGGCATACAAGGAGGGCATCTCCTTAAAATGGGGATAGGACCCCAGAAACAATTGGCGCATTTTTTCAAGGGAAATCGAATCCTTGGGACGAAATACCACCCACACTGCTTTTTTTTCCATATTTGTTCTCCTTAGCCATTCCTGGGTTTGAGGTTTAAACCTTTAATCCGATTCCGGGGCTGAAAAACACCAGGACTATTCTTTGTACCGGATACCCGTTATTTCATCCTTTCTAAAGTCAAATAAAACCTGTGACTGCCCGCAGCCTTCCAAAACAACCTGATCCGTGTTGGCGACTTTTCCAATAATACTGGCATCTATTTTCCGGCTTGAAAACAATGCCAGAACTTTGTCGGAATTCTCCGGCTTGACCGCAAGAATAAAGCCGAAACTCTGGAAACAATGGAGCCAGTCAATGAGTTCTATGGTCTCGGATCTTGGGATGGCATCCAGATTTATGCTGCCGCCTTTTCCGGAATTTTCCAGAAAGATGGAAATGGTGCCCAGAATACCGGCATTGCTGATGTCCTTGGCGGCACAGGACCATTCTCGTTCGGCAATCAGGGGCAGGGTTTCCAGTCGGAAAAGCAGTTCCTCGGGTGTTTTGCCGGAATTGGCATCCCAGGAGACAACCGAACGGCATCCCCGCCTTCCGGAAAGATCCACGGCCAGGATCAGATCGTCTCCCTGTTGTGCCTGGTGGCTTCTGAGGGTTTTTTGGGCTACCCCCAGAATGGCTACGCTCAGGGACGGGGTCGTAATTTCAGGGTCAGGATGCAAATGTCCCCCCAGCATGGGAACACACAATTTCTCACACCCCCTTTTAATGCCGTCCACGATAAGGGCACGCTGACTTTCATCGCCGCTGGCCAGGACATTGACCAGGCCCAGGGGCCTGCCGCCCATGGAATAGATATCATTCACGGTTACCATGACCGAGGCTTTGCCGGCGGCATAGGGTTCGTTAACAATGAGCCCTGTCATCATTCCGTCTGTTGCAAAGAGCAGGTATTCATCCTTAAATGGAATGACGGCGGCATCGTCTCCGAAATTGGGCAGAGCCGATCCATATTGCTGGGTGGACCTGAGCGTTTCCACCACCGCTTTAATGGGCTGTTTGCGGACCAGGCCGGAATAGTTTCTGACAGATGCGACAATTGCGTCTAAATTGAGTTTTTTCATATCACGATATCTTTCGGAACAAGGGCAAGATCTGCCTGCATTTTTTGATGGGGATGTCCAAAATGTAGCGCTACAGGTTCAATGGGCTTCCAGCCGAGTTTTAAAAAAAAGGGGATGTTCTTTTTTTGGATGTGGGCGGTAAACACCTGACACCCTTTTTTCTGGACACGCTTCATTGCTTCTTTGACCAGGGCCGATCCGGCTGAGCTATCCCTGTAATTTTTATCAACGGCCAGTCGTCCGCCAATCCAGTGACCCGGCTTATCGGTCTCCTTGTATACCCGGACAGTACCCACAATTTTGTTTGTCTGTTTGGCAACCAGGTGGATGGACTCTGTATCATTTTCATCTCTGTCGCAGGTATTAAACAGGCCCTGTTCATCCACAAAGACCTTTCTTCGTATCCGAAAGGCCTCGGATCGCTCAAACTGGTTCCTGGCCGAGTGGCAGATCAGGGGTTCCTGTTTTTTTTCATAGGAGGCCAATGCCGAACAAGCCCCGCATCTGGCACATCCTGCCAAAATTTTATCCGTGGAGATCCCTTTGGTTTGAAGAATTTTGGCAACCGTTTCATAGAGGTGCTTCATGGTATCGCCAGGAAGAGGGGCGGCTTTTTCAAACCCGGAACCTGGAATGGGACGCAGGGGAACCACAAAAGGATACACCCCCAGATCCGCAAGGAACTCACTCCCCCAGGCAATGGAGGTCCTGGTTTCTCCCAGGCCGGCTATGATAAAACTGCTCACCTGGTTGACGCCGAACAATTGAACGGCTTTTTTCCATGCCTTCTCATAGTGGGTCAAGCCTATTTCAGCCTTTGCAGGCGCTACTTTTGCAAGGATATCGCCATCAAAACATTCAATATGGATGCCAATGGATTCAACCCCTGCATCCTTTAGCGCATCCATGAGGCCCAGGTCCGGGGGCGGGGCAATCTGAACCTGAACCGGTATATTAACAGCACCTTTTATGGCCCGGACACATTGGGCCAGGTACCCAATTTCGCTGCCCGGCGGATCCCCCGTACCGGATGTAAGGACCATATGGGCAATATGGTCCATATCCCGGGCGGCTTTGGCAACCATGGCCAGCTGGGCAGGCGTTTTCCTTGCAATGGTCTGTTTGCTGCCAAGGGAAGATTCTGTTGCGCAGAAAGAACATTTTCTATTGTGCTTCCAATGGACACACCGCTGCAGAACTGTGGTGGCAAGGCAATCCTTGCCGTGGAGAAGGGCAATCTGCCGGAAAGGAACTCCCTCCTCCGTGGACTTGCCGTAAAACTTGGGTTCCGGAACTACCTGGATGGAGGTGACAAATCTGGCATTTTTTAAAAGGCTGTACGCACCAGACCTTTCTTCCAGGGAATAGGGTGACTTTGCAACATAATCTCCGGCAATGGGAACGCTTACCGGAATTTTGTTTACCAAAAAAGCACGCCCCTCTGAAGGACCTGCACCGCCCTTGCGCCCGGTTATGTTTTTGGGAACATGGATGCCCAGGCTTTGTATCTCAGTAATGAGATGGTGCATATGAGAAATCTCCCATTTTTGATTCACAAAAACTTAAGATACGGCTTCTACCAGAGATCCTCTCTTTCCACAAGTTATTATCTCAATTTTCGGACTTCGGCTCTGCAGGACCGGGGTCAGGCTTTTTATATTGTGCTTTTTATCGATATTTCCGTACCAGACAGAACAAAATGCAATAAGGAAAGCCTGACCCCGTTTAAAACCATGTAAAATTACTTGTCGGGCATGGAGGAAATGGTACCGTCCCAGGTATCCACCTTTCCCACCACTTCGTTGGTTTCAGGAAACCAGGTCTGTGTGACAACCTTGGATTCTGTAAAGAAGGTAAAACCGTCCTTACCCATGCAATGCAGATCTCCGAAAAAAGAATCCTTGTGGCCGGTAAATCCGAAAATTCCCAGGGGAACCGGGATACCGACATTGATGCCAACCATTCCACCGTCCGTCCTGGCCGCAAACTCCCGGGCATAATGTCCGTTCTGGGTATAGATGACTGACCCGTTGGCAAACCGGTTGTGATTCATGATTGCAAGTCCTTCTTCAAAGGAGCTTACCCGTTTGATACACAGAACGGGACCGAAAATTTCCTCATCGCCTATGGTCATATCGGCTGTAACATTATCAAAAATCGTCGGGGCAAGATAAAATCCGTTTTCATACCCCGGAACAACCGGGTTTCTGCCGTCCACGATGAGATCCGCACCCTCTTCAATCCCTTTTTCAATCCAGTCGGTAATAAATTTTTTGTGACCTGCATTCATCACAGGTCCCATACCGGTTTCAGGATCATAGGCAGGCCCCAGTTTCATTTCTGCCACAAATTTTTTCAGGTAAGCGACCAGCTCATCTGCAATTTCGTTTTCAACAACGATCACGGGGCAGGCCATACATCTTGCGCCGGCACATCCGCAATAGGCGTTGATAATCCCCCTGGCGGTTCTTTCAAGTTTTGCATCCTTTAAAACCAGGGCATGGTTTTTGGCTTCGGTCAGGGCCTGAACCCTTTTGCCATGGGCTGCGGCTGTTTTATAAATATGTTTGCCAACACTTGTGGAGCCCACGAAAGAAACACCTTTGATATCCGGGTGTTTTAAAAATATTTCCGCCTCATTTCTTCCGGCTGTCACAACATTGAGAACACCCTTGGGAAGTCCTGCCTCCCGCCAGAGTTCCGACAGCCGCAAGGCTGACTGGGGGACAGCGCTGGCTGCCTTGAGAACCATGCAGTTGCCCGTGGCAACGCAGATGGGGGTCATCCAGCCGTGGGGAATCATGGCAGGAAAATTCCAGGGTGCAATTCCCGCAAACACACCAATGGGATGGTGATAAAGAACCGTATCATATCCCTTGCTGGCGTTCATGAGGGACTCACCCTTCATCAGGTGGGGGGCGCCGCAGGCAAACTCAACCACCTCATTTACCTTTAATACGTCTCCCATGGATTCGGTCCAGTTTTTGCCTTCTTCCTGGCAAAGAAGATAGGTCAGTTCTTCCAGGTGGGTTTCAACCAGGGCCTTAAATTTGTACAATACCTGGACCCGTTTGCTCACAGGCGTTGCCGCCCATTCCGGATATGCGTTTTTCGCACTTTCGATGGCAGCGTCCACCTCGGACTGGGTGCATTGGGGGGCCCGGGCAATGACATCCCCTGTGGACGGATTAAAACAATCCATAAATTTATCGGTTTTGGATGCTAAAAATTTCCCGTCTATGAAATATTTTAGCTTTTTTACAGGGATTTTGGCTGTCTCGTCTTCAATATCAAAATACCGGTTCTGTTCCATTTGCATCTCCTTTATTTGGGTATCTAAAATTGCGTTCTCTTTTTGGGGGTGCATTTTTTGCAGTGTTCATGGCCCGGGAAAAATTTTCCCCGCCAATCAGCAATCAAATGCTAATTTTTTTATCAGGTTTGCTGCAATTACATAGGTCTGATCCCTGCCGGAAGAACTCAGAGCCCCTGCCCTGCGGGGGTCAATTTCACAGATATCCATACCGGCAAGACAAATCGAATCGGAAAAAATATGTGCTATGGAATCGGCAAGTTTATAGATCTGTGCCGTGTTCAACCCTTTCCAATTCCGAAATCTTACCCCGTCAAGGGCATTGTTTGCCCCGATGTCCATATCAATCGAAACATAAACATAGGGGGTTGCGATTTTTTTCAGGGCTCCTGCGATTTTTGCAGGATTCAGGGTGCATTCTTTTTTGGTGACGATGGTGGCGCCTTTGCGTTTCAGACCCACATAGGCCCCATAATATTTTTTTATCCGCTGGTCCTTGATGCGCAAATGTTTTTTTTCAGGATAATCGCTTACCCCCAGAACATACAAATTTTCCGGGGCCACCTGCCCGCCTGCAACAAGGGTGTGCAAAAATGAACTGGCATTATAAGAATCCGGCCGATTGTACAAAAACCGATCATTGGCGTCATGGACAGAAGAGGGATTCATTTCCATATCATACTGGATTGCCCCGGAAAGTGCCTGCATGGGAATTACGTCCGTATGGCTGTCAATGACAATTAACGAAATATTTTGTCTTCCGTAATGCCGGGACAAGGCAGCAAAAACCCCTCCTGTCAGAGAATGGTCAATCCCGACCATGCAGGGGATATGGGGTAAAATCCTATCTGTAACAAATTGATCTGCCCCGTCTGCCATTTTTTTGCAGCCATTGCTGTCAATAAAAGAAATAAAACTTTCCGTATTAATTTTTGAATGATCCCCAGGACACGGTTTCGGGCCAAGCCAGGACGGCAGGTGCAAAGAACCCAGGTTGTCACACAGATCAGCTGGAATATCAGAACCAAGGAGGTCCCAAACCCCGTCAAGGGGATCATCAAATCCGTCGGCAGTCCTCAAAAAATGCAGTTTTTCCTGGATGGAATCATATTTTTCATCGCAATCCATTGGACAGCCGAACAACATTATTTTTTTAGTGGAAGTGTTTTTCATTGGGTATCAACATATATCACTGTTCAAGTATAACACGCACAATTCCTATCTTTCATTTTCATCATTTTGCACAGGGTAAACAAATATTCCCCTTTGGTCAAGTAAAATATTAAAACATCTGATGTTTTAATATTTACCCTTTTGCGGACCCCGGTATTTTTTTGCGATTAAGGGAAATAAACAATGGGCTTAAGGCCATTGAACCCCATGGAAAACAAAACCGACTCATCCTCCACAGGGTTCAAGACCCATTGCCCTAAGCGTAACCAACCAAAAGCTTATTTAAAATAATCATCCCTGGCTTTTTTTAACTGAAGTACATTTTCCAGGGGAGATCCCGGGGCAATTCCGCAGCCGGGACATAGGAAATCTGTTCCGTTTTCAAGGGCGGCAGTGGCCTCTTTGTAAGCGGCTTCCGGCGTTCCCATAAAAAGCGTGGTGGCCGTGGCAACGTTGCCAAAAACCCGGACACCATTCTGATGGGCAATATTGACGGCCGCTTTCATATTGGCGCCCTCTTCAATGCTCAGCCCCTTAACACCGGTTTCACACATCAGCGGAATAATCATGTCTGTATTGCCGCAGATATGAAGTACCAGAGGCCCGTTTGCCTTGGCCGCAACATCGGTCAGCATGGGAACCACAAATTTTTTAAACATTTTCGGACTCATGAGTGCAGGTCCGGCAGTCGGCTCTGCCATAACATAATAATCTGCACCGTTTTCAAAAGCAAAATTGATGACATCAATCATGGCCTGCTTGGTGACCTCTACTATTTTTTCAACATCGGCCGCCCTCTTAAAGGTCCATTTCATCAAATTTTCAGTGCCCACAAGGTTGGCGGCACAGGTAAAGGCGCCTTCGGATTCCCCGAAAATCACCATCTTATCCCCAACTTCCTTTTTGAGCAGTTCAAATTGTTTTTTATAGGTGGGAAATCTACCCCGGCTAAGGAAATCAGACGGATATGCCAATCCATCCAGACTTTCTGCATAGGGGTGTTCTTTGATGCAATACTGGAGATCGATTTGCGGAATTCCAAGACCGCAGCCAAAGGCCTCGCTCATCGGGGTAATATCCCACCCCATGGCTTTCACCATTTCAAACCCGGCAAGTTCCGCCGACAATGCAAGGGTGGCCATGGCCTCGGCATTTGTATCTGCCAAAGGCCTTTCTGCGCCGCATTTTTTCATCAGTTCCACCATACCATAGGTGGTAGTACACCCGACAGGTGTCATGTCAACGCTTTTTCCTGCCAACTGATTCATAAATCTTTCTTTTAAATTCATCACGCCTCCGGAAAATTGAAATATTAAACTCACAGATTCTTAGCTGTTTTTTATTGCTGCCTTGGTTTTGGTGATCTTGTTCTTAAACAAAGGTTGATAGATTAGCCAGAAAACCGCCAGCCAGGCAAAAAGAATCAGCATCAGATACTCGTTTTGTGCAAACACCTGTTTTATAACGTAAATACCCAGGAAGACAATGGCCATTCCCCCTAATGTATAGGGAATTCCTGCCTTTAAAAACAGGGTCAGATTGCTTTTGACTTCTTTTTTCCACATGGTTTCACCTTTGTCCCATTGTAATTGCGGTAAATGTGTGACAATCTTTTAGAATCAGGGTGGTTGGCATGCCTTAATGCTTCGGGTAAAGGGTTAAGGATTATTTTAAAGTGCCACCCACCCTGAAGTCTTATTGAACAATCCTGGAAAAATTTCCTAGGAGACCGCTTTTTCTTTGTTCCCGTCATACTCCAATAGGAAAAAGAGGACGGCTCCTACAATAAGCGCCATTGTCGGCCCTGACCAGAAGGCAGACTCCCAGAGCTTTACGTAATTGGCCGAAACCAGGGCAGCACCCATGACGCCCGCAATACCCCTTTGAACATTTGTGGTACACATGGCAAAGGCCAGATAGATACAAAGATATCCTTGAATCAGAAGCGTCAGGCCGAACCCGATCAATTTGGCAGGAAGAATAATCTGAACAAAAGGATGAAAGATCATGGCAAGGCTCATTCCCCAGAATATGGATGTGGCACCGCCCCAATAGGAAGGTTCCTGATCCGGTGTTGAATGTTTATACCGGTTTACAACCAATGCCTGACCGCCGGTCCACTGGGGACCACACAAGGGCAGAAAGGGCACACAGATCCCCTGGAAAATATTTCTGAATGCCGTAATCACATGGTTACGCGGCACTTCAAAAACAACCCTTTCATCTTTCCGCGACTTGTTACAATCTTCTATCATGGCTTCCAGAACAAGGATATCCCCAAAAGCCAGAACATAGGCGACAATGGCAAGGGAAATGGCCGCAACCCATTGACCGGCCGACGGCATGCCGATACCAAGGGCGGTAAAGGAAGACATCATCTGCCCAAAGGGCATGTCAATGATAAACCGGTCAAAAACACCTGTGGGCGGTGAAATCTCACCAGTAAGCAAACCTGCCACATATCCTATGATAAAACCCGGTGCAATTCCGAACCCGGCAACCCAGGCAAACAGATTGGATTTGGCCCGAAACCGCAGCGCCTTGGCGGAAAACAAGATAAAAAAACTGCCCAAAGAAGCGATGATAAAGGCAATGGGCATTTTCCCCATAAAAGGCTGGGCAGGATCAAACACCCGCATTAAAGAAGCAAAACCGGCCCCCAGAAGAATACCTGCCCGCATGGATACCGGGAAGTGCTTGATAACCCAGCGGGTGATCCCCGTTACCCCCAGAACAAGGAAGATGCATCCCACCAGCACCTGCAGGGCAATCAGCGCCTTTATCCTTTCAGGTCCTTCGGCAAACCCGGTCAAATAGGAGATATAAAGGGGAATTCCAGCGGTAATCCACCCGCTGACCGACGGATCTCCGAAGGAAGTGTGTAAAAGGTACAAAAAGTTATTGATGACAACCATTAATACAGCGACCTCAATGGGTATCCCCAACACTTTTACCATGGCTGCCGTGATACCAAGGGGTACACAGCTGAGAATTGCGCCCTGAATGAAATCCTGGTACTCAATCCTGTAGTGCACAAACGGGAGACGCAGTTTTAGAATTCCCCCTGCGTAGGGCAGTTCCTGCGCTTTTTCTTGTGAAGCACTCATCCATTTTCTCCTTTTTTCTATGATTTAAAAAAAAAGCTGTTCATAAGGCCCGTCATTTATGGGATGCTGCTGTTTGCCCCGGGAACAGCACTTAACTTCAGAACAATATCATAGGATTGCAAAACCAACCGGCAAAACTCCGGTCCTTTACAGGGCCAGGTCAATGAGTTCTACCAGGTCATAAACCTTCATGTCGCTTTTAATGCGTTTGGAGCCTTCATTCAGGTTGTAATGGCAGAAGGGGCAGATGGAAACCATCTTTTCTGCGCCGGTATCCAAGGCTTCCTGAACCCTCAGACCTGCATTTTTTCCTGCCCAGTCGCCATACCCGGTCATGACGCCGCCGCCGCCGCCGCAGCAATAGGAATTACTTCGGATTCTTTCCATTTCCACAAACTCAATGCCCGGAATGGACTTGAGCATTTCACGGGGAATGTCATACAGACAATTGTCTTCATTTTTTCCCATATAGGATCCCTTCCACTGCCGTGATCCATCTTCATCGACATCAAAATCAATCAGATGCCTGCCCGTGTGACAGGGGTCATGGTAGGTCACTTTCCAGGGAAGTTCTTTGGTAAACTTTATCTTGCCCTCTTTAAAACAGTTGAAAAGGAAATCCGTGGTATGGATGACCTTGATACCGGCAAAATGATCTTCGTATTCGTCGGAAAGGCTATAATCTTTTTTGATGGCCCTGAAACAGCCTGCGCAGGAGGTCACAATGGTTTGCACCCCATGATTGTCATGGAGCTCTTTGAAGGTTTTCATGTTGGTTTCCGCCACCCGTTTGAATTCATCCACATCCCCAAGTCTCATGGCGGTAGAGCCGCAGCAGATCTCATTCTCCCCGAGAATTCCGAAATCGATGCCAAGTTTCTGAAAGATAGAGGCCGTTGCCACGGGAAAATTTCTGACCGGCAGATTAAAGGCACCGGTACATCCGACATAAAACAGAACAGGCGCATTTTCCTTCATGATGTTCTTGATCGGCGTTTTTGCTTTTTTAAACGGGCGGGTCCAGTCGGTTCGAACCCGTCGCGGCCCCTGGTAGGGATTGTTAAAACTTCTCATGGACTGGGCGATTACTTTCTGGGTCGGCATGGGGCCGACACCGTCCTTAACCGCCTTGCGTCTCATGGCCTCTATAATTTCCGGGATTACCGGTTTATGGTCCAGTTCACACTGATTCTGGCACCCGCCGCAGATGGTACATTTGTAAATGGCATCTACAAAATCCTGGGTCCACTCCAGTTGACCGTCCAGAATTCCCCTGGCAAAGGAAATCTTACCCTTGGATGCCATGTTCCCGTCAAATCCGTATTCCACGCCTGCCGGACAGATCTCTCCATAGGTGGGCGGGGGACCGAAATCATAGGCTGTTTTACAATTACCACATGCAGTACATTTCCAGACTGCGTCTTCCAACTCTTCAAGTGAAGGAATATCCCACTTCATAAAAGCCTCCATATATATTTACAACACCGTTTTTAAAATATCCTTAACTGATTTGCATTCGCCCTAAAGCGCAAGTTTTCCTGTATTCATGATATCATT
>JAHIVS010000613.1 GCA_018816605.1 Pseudomonadota bacterium | reverse complement strand
CCCTCCACAATGTGGATGGCATCATAGTTGCAAGACCTGACACAGTCCCCAAATCCTAGGCAGCCAAAAGTGCAGCCCTGGACCCCTGCCACCTGGTGGGCGGAAGCACATCGTTGTTCCCCCCGGTATGGGGTGGATTGAAGACGGTTGGCGGTTTTGGCGCCACAATGAACGATGGCCCGGATGGGGATCATTTCACCCACTTCTACCCCCATAATTTTGGCGAGACGGATGGCACAGGATTCTCCCCCCACCGTACATTTATTGACCGGAATTTGGTCGGTGACAACGGCCACGGCATAGTCACTGCAGCCAAGATAGCCGCAGCCGCCACAATTCACCCCGGGCAGGGTTTCAATTACCGCTTCGATCTTGGGATCCACCTCCACCTTGAATGTTTTATTGGCCCAGCCCAGAATATAGGAGAGGATGACAGCCATGACCAGCATGGTTCCGGCGGCGATGGACAGGGTAACCAGAATCATGGCAGCCTCACGTGGGATGAAAGGTCAAGAGCGGCAAGTGCGGCAGGATTGTTAAGGATGTCCTGGGGGGAGCGGGTGGATACCTGTTCTGCCACAGGGGGCATGAGGGCCTTGCGTATGCCGGAATCCACCCCGGTAAAGCCCATGAAGGCAATGGCCAGAATCCCGCCGATAATAAGGGTGATGGCAGCCCCCTGGAAGGGTTCCGGAATGTCGGCCAATTCCAGCTCTTCCCTGATACCGGACATGATCACAATGGCAATGGTGAATCCCACCCCGCCGAAAAATGCCAGGGCAATGGCCCTGCCCAGATCCCATGCATCCGCCGGGTTGTCAACGCCGGTAACATGGCTCATGATGGTCAGACAGGCAAAGAGAATGGCGCAATTGGTGGTGATCAGGGGAAGAAACACCCCAAAGGAACCATAGAGCATGGGAAAATATTTTCTCACATACATCTCCACAAACTGAACCGAAGCGGCAATGGCAAAGATATAAACAATATAACTTAATACGGTTAGATCAATTTGCGCTGCGGCCTGGTCCGGGAGGAAAAAACCGGCAATAAAAGAAGAGACCGGGGCGCCGGGGATCAGCACCATGGTGGTGATGCTCCAGGAGATCAGGGCGGCTATGCTGATGACAAAGGTGACGGCGCATCCCATGCCAAAGGCCATCTCCACCTTTCGGGAGACCCCCACAAAGGGGCAGATGCCCACAAAATAGTAGAGTACAAAATTATTAATCAGGGCTGCTGTCAGGGAAATCAGCAGTATGTCCAAAAGATACATCATAAAATTAGCCTATACCTCTCTTAAAAATAGAGAATAAAAAAGAGAAAAAGATGGTGATAAAAACAATGAAAAATCTGGGTTAGTCATTGGCAGACCTCCTGGCTTTAAGGATGCCCATCCAGTTGACAAACCCCAGGAGCAATCCCAATGTGATAAATGCCCCGGGGGGCAGTACCATGATGACCCAGTCCGGCCAGGCTGAGGGAAGCACCCGTATCCCGAAAAGCATGCCCGTGCCCAGGATTTCCCGGACTGCGGCAATGCTGGCAAGGGCCAGTCCAAATCCCAGGGCCTGGCCAATGGCATCCGAGGCCGCGGTGATAACGCCCTGTTTGGAGGCACAGACCTCGCAACGGCAGATGATGATGCAGTTAACGATGATCAAGGGAATATAGGGTCCCAGGGTTTTGCTCATCTGGAAAAAATAGGCGGCCAGGAATCGGTCGGCAATGGTCACAAAGGTGGCAATGGTCAGGGTAAAAATGACAATGCGCAAATGGGGTTTTAATAAATTCCGGATCAGGCTGATGACAATATTGGCGCAAAGGAGCACAAACCCAACAGAACAGGCCATGGTCAGGGCCGGTTGCATGCCGTTGGTAACTGCCAATGTGGGACAAAGGCCCAAAAGCTGCCGGTAGACCGGGTTTTCGGGTAAAATGCCCTGGACAAATCTTTCAAAGGGGGTGGGGGAATCCGCCATCAGGTGTTCTCCTTTATCTTGCCGGTTTCATTCCCGGGGGGGACTGGTTTTTGGGCCGCTTCTTTGGGGGGACTCAAAAGCTGGGCCTTGATATCCATAATGGTTTTATTGACAATGCCCGTAACACTTCTGGAGGAGATGGTGGCACCGGATATGGCATCGATTTCATTCTCTTTGCTCGGGCTTCCTTTCACCACCACGAGGCGGGTGTCACAGGCTTTGTTCAAAAACTGATCCCGCCAGGGTTTTTCTATAATTTTGTTTCCCAGGCCCGGGGTCTCTTTCTGGTCCAGAATAAAAAGACCGGTAATGGTTTTTGCCGCTGCATCAAGACCCAGCAGCAGTTCAATCTTATCGGCATAGCCCTGGCCGGATGCCTTGGCCACATGCCCTGCCAGGGATCCATCTTCGAAAAGGGCATCATAGACGGTATAAAATTTTTTAATCCCGTTTCGTTCAAGTTCAATGGTCCGCAAGGTGATGGAAAGATGCTTTTTCTGGCGGGTAAGCGTTGCGGCCTGCTCTTCTCCCAGGACAAGGGCGGGGATCTTTGCCAGGGTTTCCCGGGTTTTGTTTGCCTCAATCACCGGTCCCAGTTTTGTCTGGATTCCGGCAAGGGCCATGCCAAACGCTGTGGCAAGCAAAAGCACCAGCCAGGCCTGGAAAAGATTGCTGTCCTTAAATGAGCGCATATCAGGCTTCTCCCATGGGCTGGGGGGTGGTCCAGCGGTTAATCAGCGGGGTAACGGCATTCATCATGAGAACGGCAAACATGACGCCTTCTGGGTAGCCGGAAAAAAGCCGGAGGATCATGATCAAGAAACCCGTGCCCAGACCAAATATCCATTTTCCCCTGGGGGTAAGGGGGGAGGTCACCGGGTCTGTTGCAATGAAAAATGCCCCGAACATAAGGGCCCCGCCAAACAGATGGTGAATCAAAGCCAAGCCTGAATGGGAACCTGCCACATCCGTGATCCCGGCAATGAGGGCCACGGACAACAATATCCCGGAAGGTATCTGCCAGGAGACGGTTTTCCTGAAAACAAGAAACAGACCTCCCAAAAGGCAGGCGGCGGTACTGGTTTCACCCAGGGAGCCATTGGTCGTCCCCCAGAAAAGGGAGGCGGTTCCCACAGAAATCCCATTAAATTTTAATGCGCTCAAGGGAGTAGCTCCTGAAACTGCATCCACCAGCCCCGTCACATTCTCATAGGAGGCCGCTCCCATCAGCTGGGCAAAGGCGATCATCACGAAGGCCCGGCCCACCATGGCAGGATTAAAAATATTCATGCCCAGCCCGCCGAAGATGATCT
>JAHIVS010000079.1 GCA_018816605.1 Pseudomonadota bacterium | reverse complement strand
CTTCCCTGTGGAGACGATGGGCGGATTCCAGATCAATTTTTTCAAACTGGACACGATCACCGGGGGTGGTCTGAGCCACCCTGGGCAGGTCCGTGGAAATCACGGTGGCAATTTTGGCATACCCGCCAACGGTCTGTTCCACCAATAGGATGATGGGCTGTCCATCGGGCGGGATCTGGATGCTGCCGGGCATGGCCGGTTCCGAAACAATGCTTTTGGGCATGTTTTTTTTTATGGGAACCGCACTGCCCTGAAGGCGGTAGCCCATGCGGTCCGCCTTTGTTGTCACCATATAGGGGGTGCCCAGCAGGGGGGGGGGGTCCACATCAAAATAATGGTCCTGGGGGCCCCAAAGCACACGAATAAGGGCCTGGGCAGGATATTCCGGAATGTCTTCCGGCGGCAGGAGGCGGGGGGTTTTGAGCAAGGCTGCGTCATGGGTTTCAAGGATATCTCCTTGCTGAAGGGGTCTTCCCATGAATCCACCGATTTTTCCCCCCACATAGGTGGCATAGCTGCCCATGATTCTGGGAACCTTTATGCCGCCGCTGACGGCAAGATAGGCCCGGCACCCCTGTTGAACCATGGAGATGGTCAGGATATCCTTGGGCCTGACCCGGATGGAGGTCCATTGTTCAACGGGCTGATCATTCAGGGTCATGGCCATTTTTGCGCCGGTGAGGGCAATGTCCATCTCTTTTAAAATTTCAATTTTCGGCCCCATAACGGTTATCTCAAGGCCGGCACAGGTGTCATCATTTCCCACCAGCAGGTTTGCCAGCCGAAAGGCAGAAAGGTCAAGGGCGCCGGAAACCGGGACCCCCATTTGCTGGAATCCGAATCTGCCCCTGTCCTGAACCGTTGTAAAGCCGCCCGGTGCACAAATTTTTAATGCCGTCATCTGTCTTCCTCCTGCCGGGCAATCCGTGAAAATTGTTGTTCGGATATGGGAATAAATTTTATGCGGTCTCCGGCTTTATACAAAAAAGGAGCGGTGCGGTCCGGTGCAAATAGTTTTAAGGGGGTTCTTCCGATGAGTTGCCATCCGCCGGGGCTTGCAATGGGGTACATGCCGGTTTGGTTGTTGGCGATGCCCACCGACCCTTCCGGCACAAGCATGCGGGGGGTTTCAAGCCTCGGGGTAAACAATCGTTTGTCCAGTCCGCCCAGAAAAGGAAACCCCGGGGTAAACCCAACCATATAGATCAGATACTCAGGATGGGAATGGAGTTGGATCACCTGATCCGATGTCAGGTCATGGGCCTTTTGCACATTTTCCATATCCGGCCCGAAATCCCCGCCGTAACAGACCGGGATTTCAACTCGTCTGGCCCGTTCCGGCTCAAGGGTTTTAAGGCTGGTTTCAAGCTGTTCAATCACGGGGAAAAGGGTGTCCGGACAGGTTTTCCCCGGATCATAGATAACCAGAATGGACCGGTAGGTGGGAATAATTTCTCTCACACCCTGGGGCTTCTTGTTTTCCAGAGCACGGGTCATGGCCCTGACCCTGGCATTGATGGCCGGGGCAATGCCCTCTCCGAATTCCACCAGAAACCCGGTGTCTCCTGCCAGACGGTATACGGCTTTTTCAAACAGTCCGCTTACCATCATCAGTGTTTTTCTCCCATGGGTCTTACCTGAATACCATTTGCACCCAGCACCTGTTTGATCGTCCGGACCAGGTTGACAGCCTCCCGGTTGTCTCCGTGGACGCAAAGGGTCTGGACGCAAAGCTGAATGGTGCTGCCGTCTACGGCGGTGACAAATCCTCTGGCCATGTCCAGGGCCCGTTGGGCAACTTTTGCCGGATCGGAAATGACGGCTCCCGGCAGCCGTCTGGACACAAGGGTTCCCTCCGGGGTGTAGGCCCGGTCGGGAAAGGCTTCATACACCACCTTCAGCCCCAGTTCCTCTCCCATTTGCCGCATGGTTTCCCCTTTTTTCCCTGCCAGTGCGACAAAATAGAGGCTGGGATCAAGGTCCATGATGGCCATGGCAATGGCCCGGGCAATTGCTTCATTCTCAATGGCCTCAAGGTAGAGGGCCCCGTGGGGTTTTACATGCTGGAGCCGGGTTTTGTGAACCCTGCAGAAGGCACCCAGGGCCCCGACCTGGTAAAGGACATATTGCCGGACCTCCTCTGGGGTACAGGCCATGTTTCTGCGGCCAAACCCCAGAAGGTCCGGATAACCCGGGTGGGCACCGATACCCACTTTTTTTTCAGCGGCAAGCGCCACGGTTTTTTCCATTACCGAAGGATCGCCTGCATGCCAGCCGCAGGCAATGTTGGCAGAAGAGATATGGTCCATGACCCTTTCGTCCATGCCCATGGGCCAGGTGCCGAAGCTTTCGCCCATGTCGCAGTTTAGATCCATAAAATTCATTGTTTTTCTCCTGTCTAATGGGTGGCCATGAGGTTTGGCAGGTACAGGGCAATTTCCGGGAAAATGGTCAGAATAACGGTGGTCAATAGCATTAAAAAGAAGAATGGCAGGGCGTACCGGGCAATCTGCAGGATGGGCTCCCCGGTCAGTCCCTGGATTACAAACAGGTTAAATCCCACGGGCGGGGTGATCTGGCTGACTTCCACCATTAAAATAAGATAGATGCCGAACCAGATGGGATCAAATCCGGCTGCCGTCACCATGGGAAGGGCAATGGGCAGGGTCATGACCACAATGGAAAACCCGTCCAGCAGGCATCCCAGAAGAATATACACCCCTCCCAACAGCAGCATGAGCATGTAGGGTGACAGGTTCAGGTCCAGAATGGCCTGGGTAATGGCCGCAGGAATTCCCAAAAACCCCATGACCCGGGATAAAAATCCAGCCCCCACCACAATGAGCATGATCATGGCATTGGTTTTGACCGCCACCATGTGGTACTCAAACAATATTTTCCCATTCATCTGACGATTGAGGGCCGCAAAGACAAAGGCTCCGAAAACCCCAAGGGCTGCGGCTTCCGTAGGGGTGGCAAAACCGCCGTAGATACTGCCCAGAACCATGAGGATCAAGATGAAGGTGGGGGCAAGATCCTTAAGTCCCATGATCCGGTCTGCCCAGGAATAGCTTTCCTGGGTCCGGGGGGCGATTTCCGGGTTTCTGATGCCCCTGTAGATGATGTAGCAGGCATAAATTCCGGCGAGGAGCAGCCCGGGCAAAATGCCGGCCATGAACATTTTACCGATGGAAACCTCTGCCAGGATGGCATAGATGATCATGATCAGGGAAGGGGGGATTAAAAACCCCAGGGTCCCGGCCCCTGCAAGTGAGCCCATGGAAAGGCTTTTGTCATACTTGAGTTTTTCAAATTCCGCCAGGGTGATCCGTCCCACGGTAGCGGTGGTCGCGGCGCTGGAGCCGGATACGGCCGCAAACAGGGTACAGGAAACGATGTTCATGAGCAATAGTCCTCCGGGCAGGCGATAGAGCCAGGGAACCAGGGCCTTGAACAGCTTTTCAGAGATACCCGACCGATAGAGGATCTCTCCCATGAGAATAAACAGGGGCAGGGCCACATATTCCCATTTTTCAATGGTGGCCCACAAGGAGGAGGCCATGTTGCTGCCGGCCGGCAGGGTTCCGAAAACCGTCATGCCGATGAACCCGACGATAAACAAGGCAAAGCCCACCCAGACCCCTGCGGCCAGGGCCAGGAAAAGGACGCCGAACACCACGCAGGTCATGATCAAAAGGTTTGCTTCCATTATACCACCTCCTCGCGGGTGGAGATGGCCTGGAAGGTTTTAATGGTGGTGGCAACCAGCTGGACAAAAAATATCCCCGCGCCCATGAGCATGACGGTCTGGGGTACCCACAGGGGTGTGTGGGTCAGGGTGCCCGAGGTGGAGCCATAGCGTATGGCCGATTGCACCATTTTAAATAAGTACCACCAGAGATACCCCATGAAGGCCGTGGTGATCAGGGTGGCCATAAACGTGATGATTCCGGCAGCTTTTGGGGGTAACAATCCCAGAATCAGTGTGATGCGGATATGACCTTTTTCCTTAAGGCAGTATCCTGCACCCAGAAAGATAATGGCCGCCAGGCCGTAGGCACTGTACTCGTCAGCGATCAATGTTGTTTTTTCAAACATATTCCAGATAAAAATTTCCACCAGAATCACAAGTGTCATCAGCCCTAGAATCACGGCGGAAATTTTGCCTGCAAATTGGCTTAAATTGTCTGCCAGCCATATCAGTTTTTTCATTCAGATCACCAAAGGGGTATGGCAATGGACCCCGGGGCCCATTGCCATGGAGTTGATTTATAAAATAAAGTTAAAAGAAACAAATGCGTCTAACGGCCCGTGATCTGGTAATACTGGGTCAGAACCGCCTGGGCATCATCGCCCGCCTTTTTGGCCCATTCCGCCCTTAACCGTTCACCCACCGCATTGAGCTGGGTCCGAAATTCCTTGTTCACAGGGGTAATGGTCATCTTGTTTTCCATGAGCGTGGCCCGGCTTTTCCGGTCCATGTCCCCGGCAAGGTTCCACATGTCATCTTCCATCTGGGCGGCTATTTCAAGGACGATTTCCTGGGTTTTCTTGTCCAGTTTGTCCCAGGCCGCCTGGTTCACATTGATCATGTTCACAGGGCCCACAATATTGATGGGGGTAAAATATTTTAAAATTTCCCAGGCCTTTGCATCAACCCCAGAGGGAGAAGAGGTGTACATGGAATCCAGGAGGCCTGCTTTCATGGCCGGGTACACTTCTGAAAAGGGCATTTTTCTGGCTGCAATTCCCGTGGCTTCTCCAAAGGCAAGGCCGGTTCCGTCATAGACCCTCATTTTCAGACCCTTCAGATCTGCTTCAGACTGAATCGGGCGCTGGGTGTAGATGCCGGAAAAAGGCCAGATGGAGGTGTACAGGGTCATCTGGTTGAATTTTTTCAATTGTTTGGCATACACGGGTTTTGCCAGCTGGTATAAAAGGCGCTGCTCAAAGGCGTTGGTGGAGATAAAGGGCTGGGCTGTCAGGGCCAGTACCGGAGCATCTCCTTCAACCATGCCCGTTGGAATTTCCGCCACGGCCAGCTGGCCCTCGGCAACCGCTCTTAACAATTCCGGGCCTTTAAAGCCAAGGGAAGCCCCGGGGTGCAGCACAATGGTCAACTCTCCATTGGTGGCTTTGGCCACTTTGTCGGCAAACTCCTGTGCTCCCTGGGAGTGGAAATTGCCCGCAGGGTAGTTCAGGTGCAGATCCCATTTGGTTTGTGCCATGGCACTGGAAAATAAGGTAAAAGAAAACATCAAGCCCATTAAACCCATTAATACCCGTTTCATTTTTTTCTCCTTCTTGTGTGAAAAGTTCATCATATAAGCGTTTTCACGCTGGTACCTTTTTTCAGGATGTCATGAAAACAATGATTCGCTGCCTGAAAGTCCGTATGTGATCCTCCATCAGTTTTTTCAAGTCTTGTCCGTCTTTTTTGTCCAGGGCGCGGATGATTAATTCGTGTTCCTGGACTACCGACTCATAATGGGCCGTAATCGGTTTTTGGGGGTCGATGATATTGTCATAGGATAAATAGGAGAGTCGTTTGGCCTCGGTTCGGATATCCTGGGCCGCCCGGATGAGAAATTCATTCTGGGAACACCGTGCAAAATTCATATGGAACTCATGGTTTGCTTCCACCAGTTCGAAGACGTCGTTTGCCGTAATGGCCTTCTGGACCTCCAGGTTGGCGGCGCGCATCCGCTGGATGAAATTGGCACACTCCTTATGAACGGCAATATCCACAAGGCCGACTTCAATGATGTTCATGCTTTCAAACATGGCCTTGGTGTT
>JAHIVS010000078.1 GCA_018816605.1 Pseudomonadota bacterium | reverse complement strand
GTCAAAGATGAGAAAGCCGATGCCCCCTGCCCCCACAAACCCGAGGATGGCCGCACTTCTGACATTGGATTCAAACCGCAGCAGGGTGTAGGAAACCAGGCCCGGCAGCACCTGGGGCATCACGGAAAAGACAATGGTCTGAACAGGATTGGCACCGGTGCTGGTAAGGGCTTCCACCTGGCCGGATTCGATGGCTTCAATCTGTTCGGAAAACACCTTGCCCAGGACGCCGAAGGTATGGATCCAGAGGGCAAGTATCCCGGCATAGGGGCCAAGGCCGATGACCGCCACAAAGATCAGGGCCATGACAAATTCGTTGAATCCCCGGCAGGAATCCAGAAACCTGCGAACCCCGAAGGTGATGCTGGTTCGCAGGGATCTGGATCGCAGGTCATCGGCAGAGATGATCAGGGCCAGGGTGTTTTTGGCGGCAAAAAATGAGACCGGTATGGCGCAGACCAGGGCCAGCAAGGTTCCCCATATGGCAATGGCAATGGTTTCCACGAGGGCCACCAGATATCCTTTTATTTTTATGATTGATGTTTCCGGCGGGAAATATCCCCCTTTTTTCTCCTTGAGGGCATTTTTTTCCACAGCGTTTCCAAGGGTGATGCGTTCTTCCGGGCTCATTTTGGCCAGAAACGTCTGGGTGAGTGCCGCTCTTTCCAAGGCTTTTTCCGAGGGTTTGGGCTGTCTTGAATAGGGAAGCCCCCGGTATTTGTTGGACATCACCTCTTCTGCCCTGCCCGAAGCTTCAATCTGGGCGGCTCTTTCTTTCTGGCCATTGACATAGGCCATATCGCTTGGGGACAACGCTCTTCCAAAAAGATATTCCCGTGCATTGCCCCGATTTTCCCAGAGTTTGGCAGGGCTGATCCCGCACCAGGCATAGGTGATGGCCAAAATAACCATCAGGGCAAGTATCTGTCCAAACCGTTTATAGGCCACCTGGATTTTGGGTTCTCGTATGATGTGTTTATAGGAGTCGCGAGTTTGATTTCGTGTTTCCCGGAAAACAGACGTGTTCATGAGGGGAAGCGCAAACAGCAGACCCATTCCCAGGATGTTCAGGAGTGCGCCCACCCCCATATCCTGGATGGGGTTGAGCAGGATCAGGTTGTCCCCCTGTTTGAGCCTGAGGGAGTCCGTTGCATCTGCCGGCCAGTTGAGTCCAAGAGCACCTGCGTCTGAAAACACGACAAATGATATCATCAGTACAAAGGTCAGCAGGGCTGCCATGCAGGGGTAGAGGAGGTAGCCGGGTTGCTGCCGGTCTTTTGCCAGGGCAAAAAACATGACAGCAGCGCCGGACAAAGGGATGATTCCCAAAAATTCATATCCCAGCATGGCAAAAGAAACGCCTGAAAAATGAAAGGGATTCTTGCCCAGCCATGGAAGGATGAAACCTGCAATGAGCATAAAACCCGCACCAGCGGCCAGATATCGATATCCCTTGTTCATTGTTTAGTTTCCTTTCTTTGCCTGGAGTTTTTCTTTGAGTTGTTTCATGTAGCGAACCACATCATAGGTGGCGTCATCCACCGGGGCATATCCGCCGTTCTGCAGTTTCTCCAATCCTTTTTTGTCAAAGTTAAAGGACATGAGCGCCCCGGTAAAGGCCGCTTTCAGGCTGGCAGGAAGATCTCGTCTGCCGCACATGGGCGCTCCCGGGATCAGTTCCGATTTCCAGATGATGTTGAAATCATCCCTTGCGATGGCCCCTTTTTCAACCATGCGGTTAAAATCAATATTGTTTGTGGCGGCCACGTCGATTTTGTCGTTTTTTACGGCCAGGATGCTGGCACCGTGGGAACCGGAAAAGGACACTTCCTTGAAGAGTTTTTCAGGCGGGGTTTCAAGATCTCTGTAGAAAAGAACGCTGGGAACCAGGCAGCCCGAAGTGGAGTTGGGGTCGGTGAAGGCAAAACTGTGGGTTTTGTCCGTGGCCTGGTCCAGGGTGGTGATATTGGAACTTTTCTTGGTGACGACAATGCCGTAGTATCCTTTCTCCCCTTCCTGGTTCAATTCAAGGGCAAGGGCCTGGGCACCAGCTCTGGCAGAGGCTTCCACGTAGGATTTGGGTCCGAAGTAGGCAAATTCAATGTGCTTGTGGCCCATGGCGGTGATGATGCCGGCGTAATCGGAGGCTGAAAAGGCTTCCACTTTGATGCCCAACTCTCTTTCAAGATGGTCGATGAGCGGTTTAAACCGGACCTGGATATCGGCCCCCCCTTCTGTGGGGATGAGCCCGAGCCTGATTTTATCCGGCCATTTTTCCATTGCAAAAGAGGTGTTTGCCATTACCATGGTCAAACAAAAAAGGGTCATAAAAATTTTCCAATAGTGTTTCATTTTGATGGTTCTCCATTAAAGAGTAAATAATTAAATTGCTTTTTTTTACGGGTTTGTTATGCATACTACTTATGCTGCTGCTATCTGGCTTGCCTCGGGGGTACAAACGGCCGTTTTAAACTGGGCTCCATATATCCGTTTGGCGATGTCCATGGTAAAGTCCATGGCCTTTCCGTCAAAGACAAGCGCTCCGTCCTGAATACCGATAATCCTTGTGGCATACTGCTGGGCCAGGTCCACCTGGTGAAGGTTGACAATGACCGGGATATCCTTTGAATCACAAATAATTTTCAAGATACCCAATACCCTTTGGGAACTGGCAGGGTCCAGGCTGGCAACAGGTTCGTCCGCCAGAATGACGGCGGGTTCCTGGGCCAGGGTTCTGGCAATGGCCACCCGCTGCTGCTGGCCGCCGGAAAGACTGTCCGCCCGCTTGGGGGCCAGGTGTTCAATTCCCACCCGTTTTAAGGCATCAAAACTAGCCTGTTTGTTCTTTTCGCTGAAGAGTCTGAAAACAGAGGCGGTTGACCAGAACAGATTGCCCGTGTGGCCGAGTCTTCCGGCCAGAACATTTTCAAACACGGTGAGACGGGGGATGAGATTAAACTGCTGAAAGACCATTCCCACATCACTTCGAAGCTGCTGCAATGATCTGCCCCGGCATTGGGTGATATCCCGGCCGTTGATCAGAACCTCGCCGTTGGAGGCGGGAATCAGCCGGTTCAGGCACCGGAGCAGGGTGGATTTACCCGCTCCCGAGGGCCCGAGAATGGCAATCAGTTCTCCTCGTTTTACCGAAAATGAGACATTGTTCACCGCTCTCACATCTCCCGGGTATATTTTGGTCAACCGGTTTATCTCGAGCACGTTTTTTGGAGGGGTCTTCATTTCTAAGCTCCTTTTAATAGTTTGGGGGTCTGGGAGGAATAGGGAGGCTTTTCGACCTGAAAGATGATCCTGCCCGCCACAAATGCTTGCGTAATATGGGCCCAGGTGTGATCCTGGTTCACAATGATAATGTCTGCATCGGCACCGGGGATCAAAAATCCGGGACGGGTGGGGGTGTTTAAAAAAGTCCCGGGGCCCGAGGTGACCGTGGAAAGTGCCGTTTCAAGACCGGTATAAATGGCAGCCATGAAAGATGCCTGGACTAGGGATTCCGGGTAGTAGTCGGAAACAAGTCCTGTGCAAAGGCCTGCTTTTAGCAGGTCCGAGGCCTTGAGATTGCC
>JAHIVS010000612.1 GCA_018816605.1 Pseudomonadota bacterium | reverse complement strand
CCGGTTGAATCCCGTAAATACGGGATGAATGACGGAGAGGCCCTTATTCGGATCATGGTGTCGGATTATTCATGGAGGGGATGGAACCGGGGCAATATTTTTTATGAGGAACGAAAGGTTGTTATTGATACAAGCCCCCCCCAGATTCAAGTGTTGACCAATCAGCACAATGTTGAAGTGGGAGGGGCGGGTCTGGTGATTTACAAGCTGTTTGAAAAAAACATCACCAGTGGTGTGATGGTAGGGGACAATTTTTTCCCCGGCCATTCCGGAATGTTTGACAGCCCGGATGTCCATGCTGCCTTTTTTGCATTGGACCATACCCAGGGGCCGGGAACCCAGATTGTTGTCACTGCACAGGACCTTGCCGGGAACAAAGCCCAGAGAGGATTTCACCATTACATAAGGGATAAAAACTTCAAATCAGATATTTTAACCATATCGGACAACTTTTTGGAATTTAAAATGCCGGATTTTGACCTGGCCCAAGTCGAAGACAGCTTTGTGGGCAAAGAAAATCCATTATTGGAAAAATTCTTATATATTAACAGCAAGCTCCGGGAAAAAAATGTGTCCGTCATGTTGGATGCGCCAAAGGATACCGTGGGCAAGCTTTTATGGGAAGGAAGATTTTCAAGGCTTTCAGGAGCCGCGCCCCGTTCCAGCTGGGCAGACCGAAGGACCTATAAATACAATGGAAAGGAGATAGACAAGTCGATCCACCTGGGAATAGATCTGGCCTCCACTGCCAATGCAAAGGTGGATGCCTCAAATTCCGGCAGGGTCATCATGGCAAAATTCGAAGGTATTTTCGGCAATAGTGTTATCATTGACCACGGGTTTGGACTGGCCAGCCTTTATTCACACCTCAATGAGATCTCGGTGAAAAAGGGAGATACCGTAAAAAAAGGAGACATTATCGGCACCACGGGGCTTACCGGTCTTGCCGGCGGGGACCACCTGCATTTTTCGATGATGGTTCACAATATATTTGTTAATCCGGTTGAGTGGTGGGATAATACCTGGATAATCAATAATATCACTTCAAAAATTGAATCGGTGAGACAATCGCTAAAATAACGGTTAAAGGGTAATCATGAACGAATATAAAGTTGTTAAAACATATGACCAGATAAACAAAAAGATTGCACAGGGTGAAGCGGTGGTTGTCACGGCCGAAGAAATCATCGATATTGCAAAAAAACACGGGGTGGTGGAAGCGGCAAAACGGGTGGATGTGGTCACCACCGGCACCTTTGCCCCCATGTGTTCGTCCGGGGCCTTTATCAATATCGGCCAGTTCAAACCCCTTGTGCGGACCACCAAGACCTGGTTTAACAATGTGCCGGCATATTCGGGGCTTGCGGCGGTGGATTGCTATCTGGGCGCCACCCAGACCTGTGATGATGATCCGTTGAACAAATATCATCCGGGTGAGTTTAATTATGGCGGCGGGCATGTGATCCAGGACCTTGTGGCAGGCAAAGAGGTGGAGGTCCGTGCTGAAAGCTACGGCACCGACTGTTATCCCAATAAAAAGATCGAAAAGATCGTAACATTGAAGGACCTGCCCAATGCCATGCTCTGCAACCCGCGCAATGCATACCAGAACTATAATTGTGCGGTAAACCGGTCGGACAAAATCAAATTTACCTATATGGGAACCTTGAAATCCAAAATGGGCAATGCCAATTATTCGACTTCCGGGCAATTGAGTCCTTTGTTCAATGATCCCTATTTGAAAACCATCGGCCTTGGCACCCGGATTTTTCTGGGCGGGGCCCAGGGGTATGTTACCTGGACCGGTACCCAGCACAAAAAGGATGTGGAGCGCGGTTTGAACGGGGTCCCCGTTACCCCGTCGGGAACGCTTTCCGTCATGGGGGATTTAAAGCTGATGTCCCCGGAATGGCTGGTTGGTCAGAGTATCAGGGGGTATGGATGTTCCTTGTCCATAGGCCTTGGTATCCCCATTCCCATTCTAAACGAGGAAATGCTTAAATACACTGCTGTTTCGGACGACCAGATTTTTACCCAGGTGGTGGATTACGGGTATGATTACCCCCAGGCAATTTCAAAATCCTATGGGCAGGTCAGTTATGCCGAGCTAAAAAGCGGCAGCATCATGATAAAGGGTGAAAAAGTTCCAACGGTTCCCCTGTCCAGTATGGTAAAGGCAAGAAAAATTGCGGAAATACTGAAGACACAGATTCAGCAATCCAAATTCTTTTTAGGTCAACCCCAGCACCTGTTCTGTTAATTGTGAAAGTGAAATGAAATAAAAAATGACAACCAAAAAAAAAAAGAATGCCTGGCGTGAGAACATAGAAGCCATTGTGATTGCCATTGTGATTGCCATGTTTATCCGGACCTTTATTTTACAGGCCTTTAAAATTCCTTCCGGGTCCATGCTCGAAACCCTGCAGATCGGAGACCAGATTCTGGTCAACAAATTTATTTACGGTGTAAAAATACCCTTTACCGGCGGCAAGACCCTTATATCCGTCAAAGACCCTCAACGGGGGGATATTGTGGTCTTCAAGTACCCGGAAGATCCGACCAAGGATTTTATCAAACGGGTGGTTGCAGTGGGGGGAGACACCCTGGAAATCATCGACAAACAGCTTATGGTGAACGAAAAGCCTGTGATGGAAGAACCCTATGCCGTATACAAAGAGAATCGTATCATCCCGGGCAAGTTCAGCACCCGGGATAATTTAAAAAAAATCACCATTCCGCCGGGCAAATTGTTTGTGCTGGGGGATAACAGGGACAATAGTCATGACAGCCGGTTTTGGGGATTTGTAGACCTGACCGAAATCAAAGGGGAAGCCTTTATGATCTATTGGTCCTGGAACAAGGATGATTTTGGCGTGCGGTGGACAAGGATAGGCGATTTATTATTTTAAGCACTGAGCTAAAGGCGGGTAATATGCGGTTTGAAAAAAAAGATCTTCTTGATATTCATTCTCTGGATGTCAATGAAATCACCATGATTCTCGATACGGCCCAGGGGATGAAGGAAATTTCAGAACGGCCGGTTAAAAAGGTTCCCACACTCCGGGGCAAAACCATCATCCTTTTTTTCCAGGAACCTTCCACGCGGACAAAGCTCTCCTTTGAGATTGCGGCCAAACGGCTTTCGGCTGACACGGTTTCCATTGCCAAAAGTTCCTCCAGTATTGTTAAGGGAGAAACCCTGATTGATACGGCCAGAAACCTTGAGGCCATG
>JAHIVS010000611.1 GCA_018816605.1 Pseudomonadota bacterium | reverse complement strand
CGTGACCATATGGAGGCCACGGCCACCTTTGATGTCATCCCCGTAAGGCAGGAAATCACCGGACACTATGAAAAAGGGGCAACCCAGTCCGTCGTTCTGCATGATGGAACCGTCATCCGGCTTCACAAAAGCGACAATTCCTTTGATGTCACCAACAGGCGTTCTGCCATCAATGCGTTGGAGAATCACCGGGAAAAGGGACAGATCCTGACGGGAATTCTTCATGTCAACCAGACCCTTGAAGACACCCATGATATTCTGGAGACCACGGACAAACCCTTGAACCAGTTGACACAAAAGGATCTGTGCCCGGGAAACCAGATCCTTCAACAGATTTTTGAAAAGTATCGATAAAGGTTGAAAACCCAAGGGGGGTATTTGTCCCTGTCGGCATATGGCACCCCCCCTTGGCAGTCTTCTTCATTTTCTTCAACGCTTTGCATTCAATCCCTTTCCAAAAAAAATATCTTGGTATATAAAAAAAGCAAAACAAAGATACGAATTCGTTGATCAAAGGATATGCCCATGGCGACTACACCAAGATTTAAGGCAATCGCTTCTTTTTTATTTAAACTCTTCCGGGTTCTCATCGTGCTGGGCATCGCCTTTGTGCTCGCGCTCTGGCTATACGAAATCCGTTCAAAGCCGGAAAAAAAAGAACTGGTGCAAATCCCGCCCAGTGTGAAGGTGTTTGAGGCCCATTCCCGGTCCGAAGTGATGATGGTGGAGGCCTTTGGCACGGTCAGTCCAAGGACGTTGGTTAAAATTGCCGTGGAAGTGCCCGGCCGAATCGCCTATCTGAATCCTGGCTTTTTGGAAGGGGGAATGATTGAAAATCAGGATCTTTTGGTTCAAATCGACCCGCAATCCTATGGCCTGGGCAAAGAAGCGGCTGCCGTCCATGTTGCCCAGGTCCGGGCGGACATTGACAGCCTGAACCAGGAGATTGAAAACCTGAAAAAGGATATGGAGCTGGCAAAGGCCAATCGATACCTGACCCAAAAGGAATTTGAGCGCATGACGGCCCTGAACCAAAACCAGTTTGCCTCCAAAACAAGTATGGACAGGGCAGAGCAGCAGCACCTTGGGGCCAGGATCCAGTTACAGGCCATCCAGAACCGGCTTTTGCTTATTCCGACCATGATGGAACAAAAAAAGTCGGCACTGGCCATGGCAAGGCTTGAGTTTGATAAAGCGGCCCTGGCACTGGAAAGAACCCGGATTCTGTCCGGATTTGACGGGTTTGTTCTGGACAAGCAGGCAGAGGTGGGAGAGTATGTGAATGTGGGTCAGATCCTGGGAACGGTCTATGAAAAAGATGCCCTGGATGTGGAGGTGAAAATCCCCCTGGAGCAGATGCGCTGGATCCAGACTTTTTTTGACGATGGTCGTACCCCCGCAGCCAGAATCAGCATTGCCAATTTTAATGATCCGGAAAAAAGGGTATGGGAAGCCCGGGTTGCCAGGATAAAGGCGAGCATGGATGAAAAAACCAGAACCTTACCCATTACCCTTGAGATCCAGACCAGGGATGTGGGAAACGCTTCCCGGGCGTCCCTGTTTGATTTAAAACCCGGCACCTTTGTTAATTGCAAGATCATTGGTGAAACCCGTGAAAACATTTTTGTGCTGCCCCGGCATCTGATCAAACCCGGGGATGTCCTCTTTGTTGTCACGGATTCTTGTCTGGAAATGCGGCGGGTCCATGTGCTGCGCAAATTTGAGGAAGAGGTCTATGTGGATGGCGGACTTGCCAACGGGGACAAGATTATTGCATCTCCTCTTCCCGGCGCAGTAGAGGGGATGAAACTTTCCATTAAAGGAAACGGGCAGCAAACGGGAACAAAACCATGAAGACCCTGGGCAGGTGGTCAATTGAACACAGGGTCTCGGTAAACCTGATCATGGTCTTTTTGATTGTGGCCGGGTTTTTTACGGTGATCAATATGAAACGGGAAATGTTTCCCCAGTTTTCCCTGGACATGATCAATATCGGTGTCGACTATCCGGGAGCTTCTCCTGAAGAGGTGGAAGAGGGGATCTGTATCAAGATCGAGGAACAGCTCAAAAGTCTTGAAAATATCAAAACCATGCATTCAACCGCCTTTGAAGGACACGGTTCTGTTACTTTGGAACTGGCTGCCGGAACCAGTATCAATGAAAAGCTGGATGAGATCCGCACGGAAATCGATTTGATCGATTCTTTTCCCGAACAAGCAGAAGACCCGGTGATCATTGAGATTAAAAACAATGAACCGTCCATTTATCTGGCTGTTTATGGAGATGTGGATGAGCGGGTGCTAAGGGATACGGCTGAAAAAATTCGGGACGACCTGGTGGACACCGATGCGATTTCCCTGGCCGCTCTTACCGGGGTCAGGGAGTTTGAGATTTCCATTGAAATATCCGAAGCAAGCCTGCGCCAGTTTAACCTTTCCTTTGATCAGGTAGTGGCAGCGGTCAAGACCGGCAGCCTGGAGCTGCCCGGTGGAAAAATAAAAACCCGGGGAAGTGAGGTGCTGGTCCGGGCCAAGGGAAAAATGTATACAGGAGAAGAATTTGAGCGCATCCCACTTGTAACAAGATCCGACGGCACGGTAATCCGACTGGGGGATGTGGCAAACGTAAAGGACGGGTTTGAAGAGACCGATGTTACCGCCCGGTTCAACGGCAAGCCGGCGGCAATGATTGTGATCAGCCGTACCGACGCCCAGGATACCATTGCCATTTCAAATACCGCCATCGCCTATATGGAAAGCCAAAAGGATCTGATGCCAAAGGGGGTTACCCTGGGATATTGGTTTAATATGGCAGACATGGTCCAGGATCGTATCGATCTTTTGCTCAAGAACGGGGCCCAGGGGATTTTATTGGTTTTTATCGTGCTGGCTCTGTTTTTAGACCTGGGCCTTGCCTTCTGGGTGGCATCGGGAATTCCTGTTTCTTTTATGGGCGCCTTTCTGGTGTTGGATTATTTTGGCGCCTCCATCAACATGCTGTCCTTGTTCGGTTTTATCATGACCCTGGGAATATTGGTGGATGATGCCATCATTGTGGGAGAAAATGTCTACACCCATTATTCCATGGGTAAATCCCCAAAGCAGGCGGTGATGGACAGCGTGGATCAGATCGGCGGACCCGTGGTCATGGCGGTGGCAACCACCATAGTGGCCTTTACCCCCCTGATGTATATTTCCGGGATCATGGGCAAATTTATTTCCATCATGCCCCAGGCTGTGATCTGTATCCTGGCGGTTTCCCTTTTGGAAGCCTTTCTCATCCTTCCGGCCCACCTGGAGCATACCCTGAAGCCGCCCAATCCAGATAAAAGCCGACTGTATCATCTCTTTTTTTTCTGGCTGGACTGGCTCAAAAAAGACATAACGGACGGACATGCCTGGATGCGGAGCCGGGTGGAAAGATATATGAACCGGTTTATCCATTTTATTTATCTGCCGGTTTTACGGTATTGTGTGCGGAATCGGTATTTTACGCTGGGGATAGGCGCAGGATGCCTTATTGTTTCCCTGGGACTTCTGGCCGGGGGGCATGTGCCCTTTGTTTTTTTCCCCAAGACCGATTCCAACTGGATCATTTCCGAGACAATCTACCCCCTTGGTACCCCTTTTGAAATTACGGAAAAGGCCATCAAACAAATTGAAAAAGGGGCCTTTGAGCTAAACGACTGGTTCAGGGACCGGGTCGAGGGCGAAAAGGATCTGGTGGTCAATAATTTTTCTCTGGTGGGGGTTATTCCAAGAAGGGACTGGAAACCAGGCGTTTATGGCGGACACTGCGGAGAAGCCTGGCTTGAAATTTTGCCGGCGGACATGCGACCCGGTATTTCCGCCCCCGAGGTCACGGCCAAATGGCGGGAATTGACCGGGGATATTCTGGGGGTTGAGCAGCTGACCTTTGGTATTATCGGGGGAGGGCCCGGCGGCAACCCCATTGAAATCCGGCTTGTGGGAACGGATCTGGAGCAGCTGGAACATGCGGCAAAAGCTCTTAAAGAGGAGATTTCCACCTATCCGGGTACCTTTGATATCACGGACGATTTTAGGCCCGGCAAGATGGAAAAACAGATTTTTATTAAAAAAGGGGCCGAATCCCTGGGGGTCACCATGGCGGATATCGCCACCCAGATTCGTCAGGCCTATTACGGGGACGAGGCCTTGAAGATCCAGCGGGGAAAAGATGATATCAAGGTCATGGTACGGTATTCCCGGGGAGAACGGGAATCGGAAGCCAGTATTGATGCGTTGAGAATCCGTACCCGGGACGGCAGGCAGATTCCATTGAATCAGGTCGCCCGCCTTGAGATGGAACAGGGGTATTCAACTATCCAGCGGGTGGACAGAAAACGGGTGATCACCGTGATATCCGATCTGGATGAGGATGTGGCCAATGCCCAGAAGATTG
>JAHIVS010000610.1 GCA_018816605.1 Pseudomonadota bacterium | reverse complement strand
CCTTTTTTGCCCAGAAATTGTTTAGGTTTAAGATAACATCTTGAAAATTCATGTTACTCCCGTCTTGCTCTATAATTTTAGGTTTAAATCAAAATACCGTTGGTATCTATACCTGTGTCAAGAAGCCCGGCATCTGGCACAGGTTCCAGTAATTTTTTCCAGGCCAAGGCCAGCTCCAAAATTTTATCCCGCTCTCCGACTGCCCAGAGGCATCCGCCCCCGCCGGCACCTGTAAACCGGGCACCGCAATTTAATGCCACAGCTCTTTCAAACAACTTTTTGCCGGTATTGTCAAGGACCTTGGGTGTCATTTCCAGTCGCAGGCGTGTCTCCTGGGCCATCAATTCCCCGGCCAGACTCAAATTTTTGGTTTTGACGGCCCTGTAAAATTCTTTTGTTATTTCCACAATTTTTTCAAAAATGGCTGTGGTTTCCCCCCGGATAAAGGCCTCAACCCATTGTTTATTAATATCTTTTGAGACATGGGGAATTCCGCAATAGGCCACCAGTATGTGGTCATTGAAATCCACCAGGTCCTGGGTCTTTTCAAATACGGGAATTTGTTCAAATTCAGGGCCGGTTTCCCCCATTTGCCATTCCCACAGGTTTACCCCGCCAAAGGCAGCGGCAGCATGGTCCTGAACTCCGCAGGGGACCCCTGCCACACTGGATTCAATATAATGGGCCAGCCACACACTTTTTTTGGGATTCACAGGTTCTCCAAAAAGTGCATAAAAGGCGGCTATGATCGCAACAGCAGCAGATGATGATCCGCCCAGGGCACTCTTTGGGGGGGAAGTGGAGCGGATCTGAATATGGATTCCGTCGGCATTAAAATACCGGGCAACGGCAAACATCAGACCCATGGGGTGATCAAACCGCACCTTGTCCCGGTCAAATTCTGCGGATGCAAACCCTTTGGAAGAGATGCGTATCCTGCCCTTTGTCCAGGGAGAAAGGGTGACATGGGTCCGCATGTCAAGGGCAATATTAAAACTGGCCGGTTTCAGATGGGCCAGGGGCAGATAAAAAGTTGAGATGTCCAGGGTGCCGCCAAGGTCTACCCGGCAGGGCACAGAGGCCCGGATTTCTTTTTTTTCCAGCAAACAGGCTAAGTTCATTGTTCCAATCTCAATTGTCGTAAAAAATTTAAGCTTTTGAACTCCCGTCCGATATGGAACGGGATGAAGGATTCCAGCAAACGCTGCCCCTCTTTTATGGCCAAGGGGGAAAATTTAATTCTGTCTGCCCTTCCGGTTTCAACCGTATTGATCCAGAACAATTGTTTTAAGGTTCCCTTTGCCACCTGCAGCCCATATCCCAAATTTTTGTTCAGGCATTTGTTGCAGACGATCTTGCCCTCCTTAAAGTCAAACCGGACACTTTTCTGGGGAATCATATCCAGCAACGTTTTACAATTCTCGCAATATTCGATAATGGGACTGAATCCCGAGATACGCATAAATCGGATCTGGAACAACAGACTTAAAACCTCCATGGAAATCTCATCCCTGTTGAGCATGTCCAGAACAAAAAAAAGCAGATCATACAGCTGGCTCTGGGCTTTGCCCTCTTCCAGCCAGAAATAGATCAGCTCCACCCAGTAACAGGCATAGGCGGTCTTAAACACATCATAGCGGATATTGGCAAATCCGGTTTCAAGGTCGGTCTGGGAAAGAATGATTAAGGAATTTTTATTTTTTTTGGGCAAAGTACACTGGACATGGTTGACGGAAAACAGATCCAGGGCGCCTGAAAATCGCTTCACGCTTTTTTTGGCGTTTTTGGCGATCACGGACAGCTTGCCCCGGGATTGGGTCAGAAAGGTGATAATAAAATCATGATCGCCGTATTCTATTTTTCGCAATAGAATGGCATCTGTACAAAAATCGGTCATGGAAAAGCCTAAATACCCAGAAGCATTTTTGCGATCATAAAATAGCAATACACACTGACAATATCTATGGAGGTTGTGACAAAGGGACCTGTGGCCACTGCCGGATCGATATGGAACCGCTCCAAAATCAGGGGCACGGCAGAACCCACAAGGGCTGCAACCGACATGGAGCAGAGGATGGCAAGCCCCACGGCAACGGCCAGAGCCCAGGAAAAGGGTTCGGCTGCAAAGCTGACTTTTGCCACGATCCCAATCAGGGTACCATAGGTCACCCCGAGAATTAATCCGACTGCCAGCTCCTTTGACACCACCCAGGAAAAATCCTGGAGGTTGATACGGCCCATGGCAATACCCCGGACCACGATGGTTGAACTCTGGGTGCCGATATTGCCCCCCATGCCCATGATTACCGGGATAAAGGCGGCAAGTCCTGTAAATTTTGCCAGGGTATCTTCAAACCCGCCAATGATAAAAAAAGCCGCCACCCCGCCAAGACAACTTGCGAACAACCAGGGAAGCCGGATCCTGGTCCCCTTGACAATGGTCTGGGTTTCCACATATTCATCCCCGACGCCGGCCATTTTCAACATATCTTCGGTGGCGGCTTCATGGAGGATGTCAATGACGTCATCCACCGTCACAATACCCACCATTCTATTTTCATCATCCACCACCGGCACCGCCAGATAATCATAACGGGAAACCAGCCTTGCCACCTCTTCCCTGTCGGTATAGGTTTTGGCGCAGACAAGGTCTGTGGCCATGAAGTCTTTCAGGGGCTTGTCCGGAGGAACCACCACCAGCTGGCGAAGGGAGCTGACCCCCACCAGCTTGCCGTAGGTATCAATCACATAGATGTAAAAGGGCATTTCAACATCCAGATATTTGTTCTGCAAGGATTCAATAACCTGTTTTGCAGTGACCTCTTCTTCCAGGGCAATGAAATCGGTAACCATGATACTGCCGGCCGTATCCTCCCCATAGCTCATCAGCT
>JAHIVS010000609.1 GCA_018816605.1 Pseudomonadota bacterium | reverse complement strand
TTTGGAATCAATGAAAAACGAGGCGATTTTCCCTGCCGGGCCTAACTTGCCAGTCATGATGCATCCTCTATGGTCATGCCATCCCTTACGCCGGCAGGAGGAGATACAAGATAACGGATTCCGGGTTTCATCCCTGAGATGATTTCAATATTATCCTTGAAATGCCTGCCCGTTCGCATGAGGCGAAACCTTGCGATCCCCCCATCATCCACCAAAAAATATCCGGTCAGCTGTCCCTGGAGCACCTGGGCCGATTCAGGGATCAGCAGAATGCCGCCTTCACCCACCGGAATACTGACCCTGGTAAACATACCCGACCGCAGCAATGCGGTTTCAGGCAGCAAAACCTTGACCGTAAACGAACGGCTGGTCTGATCTGCCATGGGGACAATGGTTTTTATGGTGCCGACAATCGGCAAAGAATCCTTCTGGGCCGGGATCTCTACATCCAGGGACTGACCGATCCGCACCGTCTGGATATAATGTTCCGGCAGCACCAGTTCAGCCAGGAAGCCGCCTGCTTTCTCCAGGGTGAGCAAGGGGGTCCCGGGAGCTGCCAGATCCCCGACCGTGATCATTTTTGCCGTCACCATCCCGTCATAGGGAGCCAGGACAGTGGCATCTTTCTGGGAGATATCTGCCCCGAAAACAGCAGCCCCTGCCTGGGCAATGCGTGACTGGGAAGCGGCCACCATGGCGTCTGCCTGGGACAGAGCTGCCCGGGCCTGACGGTGGCGGGCCTCAACCTCTTCAAACTCCTGGCGGGTGGCGGATTCTTCCTGATACAGCTTTTGATACCGCTGGTAGGTCGCCCCGGCAAGGTCTGCGCCTGCCTGGGCCGCATTCCTGGCTGCGATAGCCGCAGATTGCGCTTTCCGGGCTTCTGACAGCGTGGCCTGGCTTTGGCGCAGGCCCGCATCCACCTGCCGCTTGTCAAGTACAACCAGGATATCCCCCTGCCGGACCAAATCTCCCTCTCTAACATTTACGGCCGTAACCGTCCCCATGATTTTGCAGGATATGGTACTGGCGGTCTGGGCAACAATGGTGCCGAGGGCTTCGTAAACAAATGGCTGGTTGCTGACCGTCGCCACACCCACAACGGCCTTGATGGAGGACAAAGGGCCGGGCAATGCGGTGCCGGGTTCTATTTTTTCCTTACAGCCTGTAAAAAAAATGAGGATTCCCAATAAGATCCATATCCAGCACAAGGATTTCTTAACCATGGTTTACTCCTTTTGTCTTTATCTGACGTATATCTCTTTTTGATGGACAAATCATCCAGCGGTTCTCTCAATTTGTCAATTACTTTTATCCTGTTTTCTTTCGCCCTCAAACCAAAAATAGTGCCGGTTACAGAAGGCCTTGGGGTTTATCCATGTTTTTTATTTATCCGAGTCCCTAAATCGTGTATATATTGGGTTAGATCATAAACCAGCACCCCATTTCAATGCTTCTGTAAAAAAAATAGGAAAAAATGAATCCAGACTGCCTGTCCCATTTGCTGAAAAACTATTTCGACTTGTTAAGCCGTGTGGATGCCCATATCCAAAAGGTGGAAAAAAATTATCCCGGCATGATTGCCTGTAAAAAAGGCTGTGACAGCTGCTGCAGGCCGATAACTCTTTTTCCCGTCGAAGCCGTTGCCCTTTCGGCAGCCTTTGGTCAGCTGGACAAATTTTCCAGGGAGCTCGTCCTGGCAGGGATGGAAAAAAACGCCGGGGGCTGCCCCCTTTTGATCAACAGGCAATGCCTTCTCTATGGGGCCCGTCCCATCATCTGCCGGACCCACGGGTATCCGATCTATTTCAGGGAAAAAACAGAAAACAGGGTGGACTTTTGCCCTAAAAATTTCAAGCGCGTCACCTTCTTTCCCAGGGATGATCTCCTGGATCTAGAACAGCTCAATGTTCTGCTGACAACGATCAACAAACAATTTCGGGTCTCCATTGAAACCCCTAGACCGCTTGCAGACAGAATTCCCGTGTCCAATGCCCTGGGACTGTTGGATGAAATAAAAGGCGATTGGCTGGAGTGAGCTTGCCTTTTGTATTTTTTTCACGTCCGGCCAAGGGTTATTCCAGCACAGTGACAGCGTGACTGGCCGGAACAATACGAATCCTGCCGTTCAGTTTCGGCAATTCGATTTTAAGGGCCTCAAGGGTTGATTTATAGGGATGGCCGATACCGATGGCAATCCCGTGCTTTTGGGCAATCTTAATGAGGCGCCCGAACTGTCCCGAGATATAGGGAATGTTTTGGGAATTATCCAAAAAAATGTCCCGCTGGGCAAACCTGAGCTTGAACAGCCGGGCAGATTCCTGGCCCCGGGATACGGGAGATGTTCTGGAATCAATGAAAAACAGATCTTGTTTTTTTAATATGGTAAAAATCTGGTTCATTTTATCCGAATCGGCTGTCAGTTTTGATCCCATGTGATTGTTGACCCCCACAACCCCGGGCACCTCTATTATATTTTTTCGAAGCTGTTCCAAAAGTTTGTCCGGTGTCATTGAGGACAGCAAGGCGCCGGGTCCCGGATTGACTTCCGGATATTCAACCGGTTCCATGGGCAGGTGAAGCATGAGCTGGGCACCTTTGTCGGAAAGCTTCTTGGCAATGGACCGCCCAAAAGGGGAAAAGGGAAGCACGGAAAAAGTTAGATTGGAATTCAG
>JAHIVS010000736.1 GCA_018816605.1 Pseudomonadota bacterium | reverse complement strand
TTTCAGATTGTTATCCAAATTAGTTGGATCAGGTAAAATCAGGACCCTTTTTGAGGTCTAATTTTTTAACGTTCGAATTATTATCGGGCCAAGTTAATCGGCTGTGAGCATAAAAAAAATCAATAAAAACATCATTTTAGGAATTATAGTTTTATTTCAATCGGGATAGGACTCCCCATCACTGAGGAGCCCTCCCACACCACCCGGCATACGGATCACGTACCAAGGCGGTTCGGCTGATCAGGCAAGTTAATTCCCAGGAAGGAACAACCCCCGATCAAGGAAATATTTATTCGGCATAGCAATTATCACCCACTTTATCCTGCTCATGCGCCACATCTTCTTGCGGGCATTGCCACTTAAAAAGGCGTCTCTTCGGGATATCCCGAGTTTAAGCAGATTGTGGACTCTGGTTCTGGGATTCTTCCACTGTGTCCAGACAAGGCATCTTAGTCGCCTGAGTATCCACCCGTTCAAAGATCTGAATATAGTCCGACCTTCGGTAAGACCGTAATAGTTCCACCATCCTTTCAGATACAGGTTCAGATTGTAAATTACCTGTGACAGGCTTTTACCGTTGCTGCGGTGGGTCAACTCCCGGACCCGTTCCTTAAAGCGTTGAATCGCTTTGTTGTGAATCCGGATTTTGGGCTGACCATCCCTTTTGTAAAAGGAAAACCCTAAGAATTTGCTCCGCCATGCATTTCCGACGGTGCTTTTCTCTTGGTTCACCTTGAGCTTCAGCTTTGCAGTAATGAAATGTGTAATACTTTCCATAACCCTGTTGGCAGCTATCTTGCTTTTAAGATATATGACAAAGTCATCGGCATACCTGACAAAACGCAGTCCTCTTTTCTCCAGTTCCTTGTCCAGTTCATCCAGGACAATATTGGAAAGCAATGGAGATAAAGGTCCTCCTTGGGGAGTGCCTTCAGCGGAGGGCGTTACAAGACCGTCGATCATTGTTCCGGCTGTTAGATATTTTCGGATTAACTTTAGAACCCGTTTATCCTTGATCCTGGCAGCCAGTCTGCTCATCAGTCGGTCGTGGTTCACCCTGTCAAAGAATTTTGACAGATCCATGTCAACGGTATATCCATGCCCTGAAGCCAGATGATGCCTGGCCCTGAAGATCGCTTTACGCTGGGATTTTCCCGGCCTGAACCCAAAACTTGAATTAGAGAAGGTCGGGTCCCATATCTCCTGAAAAACCTGGGCTATGGCCTGTTGGATCAGACGATCCAGAACTGTGGGAATTCCGAGCAATCTTACGCCTCCCCCCGGTTTTGGAATTTCTTTCCTCCTGACCGGGAATGGCTTGTAACTGCCGTTTAACAGGTTTTCCCTGACTTTAGGCCAATGGCGTTTAAGGTATCCCGGTAATTGGTCAACGGTCATCTTGTCGACACCGGGTGCCCCTTTGTTGCCACGGACCCGTGCTAATGCTTTAAACATATTTCCCCTCTCAAGAATCATTTCCATGAGCCTGGGGCCTTTTGCCAGATGTTCGGTAAACAGATACGCTACAGTTATTTCAGGCGGCTGCTGCATTATAACCATAAGAAATATGCTCCTACTAATCGTTTTCATTTACCCGTACCATTTGGTCCGGGCACCGTTCGGGCCTTCACCAGGGTGAGTCCTCCGTGGGTTTCACGGCTCGTTTCCACCGGCTAATATGCCCTCTGCTGACTTCTCCCATGCGGTCAGAGCAGGTTGCCCTGCCCTCAGCCATACGGCACATGGGAGATCTCCCGGGGTAAACACATGTCTTTCGGTACGTGAGTGCCGAGTTTACGGACACACCTTAAAATGAATAGAGGACTTCGTCTTGTTGTGCAGACTCGTCCCGGCGTGGACGCCTTATACCCGATTCCTGTACGTCACCCCGTACCTTTGCGGTACCCTGCCTCGGCAGGGCGGCTTCCTTCCGAAGCACCGTCACCGGTACCCCGTTGCCATACCGCTATACCCTTCGCCTCCACCAGGCTGGGTTTGGGACTTGCCTTGACTTCCGTATACGGAAATCATAGGCTCACCCTTAAGAACACGTGCCGTGCCCGGCACACACAAATTTAAATGAACCGGTCGAGCCGGTTATTTGGGGTATTGCATAGAAGCTGTGAATAATAATAACAGATAAGGTGTGGCAGCACTATGTGGAAAATTTTTCAGTTTATTTTCCGAAACATATTGTATAAAGAAAAAAAATTGATTATATTTCCGCATAAGAATATTAACGGAAAATAGATAGGTGGAATTATGAATTTCAGCAAATTTAAAGCAGGAACTTATACGTAACAATATCAATATAAGAGTTTTTCTCCAGAAAAAATTAATACGA
>JAHIVS010000608.1 GCA_018816605.1 Pseudomonadota bacterium | reverse complement strand
AGATCATGAGCCTTGAACGCTGCTTTGAAAATATCCGGCCGGACATCCTTCCCCGGGACATCGGGTTTATCGAAGCCCACGGCACCTCCACCATTGTGGGGGACCAGGTGGAATTACAAACCCTTACCGCCCTGTACAAGGGGTCAGGTGCCGGTGTCAGTTCCATAAAATCCCAGATCGGCCATCTGCTGGGATGCGCGGGATCTGCCGGCCTGTTAAAGGCGATTCTTGCCGTCAGCAAAGGGGTATTGCCGCCCAATGGCCGGTTTGAAACCCTCTCGCCCAACCATGACCTGGAAGCGTCTTCCCTGTTTATTGTTGAAGATGCCGCTGCCTGGGAGCCTGGGGCCGGCAAAACAAGAAAGGCTGCGGTTTCATCCTACGGGTTCGGCGGCATCAACTACCACATGGTTGTGGAAGAGATGACAGACCGGTATCTGCCCATGAAGCGCGATATCTTCACCGACACTTCCCATGATTTTAATCAAGACCGGATTGTGGTGGCGGGCCTGGGGGTCTTTCTTCCCGGTGCCAAAAATACCGGAGAATTCTGGGAGAAATTGTGCACCGGGAAAAAACAGCTTTCCCATATTCCCAAGACCCATTTTGACAACGATGCCTATGCCGCATTTGACAAGAACTCCCATTTCAGGCTGCCCAAGGTCAAGGCCGGCATTGTAAAGGATTACCAGTTTAACAACCTCAAGTACAGAATGCCGCCCATGATGGTCAAATCCATTGAGCGGGGACAGCTGTTCGGCCTTGAAGCTGCCAGCGAAGCCCTGGCATCCTGCAGCCTTCTGGAACAGGAGGGGGCTGCTGCCAGAACCGGTGTTATTCTGGGGACCATTGCAGGCGAACGCCAGAGCAAAAACATCATCCGGGTGCGGAAAAACTTCATCGCCAATCTGATCAGAAATTGTCCGGACCTGGATAGGAAAATTGCAGAAACCGTGGGCCAGGAGATGGTGGATGCCATTTGCACCCAGATACCTGAAAACAATGAAGACACGACGCCCGGTCTTTTGTCCAATATCATATCCGGCAGGATTGCCAATTATTTCGGCCTCAATGGCCCCAACTATGTGCTGGATGCCTCGTGTGCCTCTTCCACCATTGCCATCCGCAACGCCGCGCGGAATTTAAAACACAAGGAGCTGGACTTTGTCCTGGCAGGCGGCGTGGACTGCAACCTGTATCCGGCCGTACTCATGGCCTTTAAACGACTGGGGCTTTTGTCCGAAGGAGATTGCAATTATTTTGATTCAAGGGCCGACGGCTATGTGATGGGCGAAGGCGCTGCCATCCATGTGCTGACCACCTACAAGCGGGCCCGGGAAGCCAACATGCAGATCTTGGGAGAGATCAATGAATGCGCAGTTCGATCCAGTGTGCCCGACCATCTGCTGGCCCCTTCCGAGCATACCTTTGTTTCGGTCATCAATGAAGCCTACGAACGATCCGGGATTCGCAAATCGGATATCCGGCACCTGGATCTGTTTGCCTTTTCCAATGTTTTCGGGGATCTTATTGAAAAACAGGTGACCCAGGCCTGTTTTCGCCATGAAATGTATTGCGGAAACATCAAGCCCCAGTTCGGTTATTTCAAGGCGGCCAACCCTGCGGTTTCCCTGGCAAAGCTTATGCTCATGAATGCCAAGGGGAAAATTCTGCCGGACTTTAATTATTCCGAAGAACATTCCATCCTCAACGAATGCAAGATCTTAAGGCCTGCCACTAAAATGGTGGCAAGAGCCCCTGGCCAGAGTTTTCGGTTTGCCGCCAATGTCAACGGCATTGGCGGGAACCACAGCCATTTGATCGTAAGTTGTCTGCCCAGGGTTCTTGAGGAGCACGGGAGCACGGCCTTGTCCGCCGTCCAGGGTCCTGCACGGGTTGAGCCGGTGATGGAAGCCGAGTACAAGCATGTTTCAGGGGATGACCTGGTGCTGGGGGACACCGCCTATTCCGCAGACCCCAAAGGGAAAAAACTGCGCATGGTAGCCCTGCTGTCCGGGCAGGGGGCCCAGCGTCCGGGTATGATGAAGGAATTGTTCGCATCCGATGCCCATATCCGATCGGTATTGGAAAAAGGGGAGGTCATCTTCAAAAATCTGCGGGGATACTCGTTGCTGGAGATGATGTTCGGGGAGGATGACCGGCTCAATTCCACCCAGAACACCCAACCGGCGGTTTTTTTGTCATCTGCCGCCATCTGCAGCCGTCTGGCCCTGGAGGGGTTCTCCCCGGATTATTTCATCGGCCACAGCGTGGGGGAATACACAGCGCTTTTTTGTTCCGGCATGTTGGGGTTCGAGGACGCCATGCGTCTGATCATAAAGCGTTCGGACCTCATGTACGAATCCACCCTGAAATCTCCGGGCAAAATCATGGTGGTCTTTAAAAATGAAAAAGAAACCGCCGGTCTGATCCGGGAATCCTTTGTATCCAATATTTATATTACCAATAAAAACAGTGAACGTCAGACGGCTGTTTCCGGAAAGGCCCAAGACATTGAATCCTTCTGCCGGTACCTGGAGCAGCAGGCCGTGGTCTTTAAGCGTCTGAACCTGACCGGCGCTTTTCATACGCCCCTGCTCAAGGACGCCTCGGAAAAATTGAGGCGCTTTCTTTCCTCCCTTGAGTTCAACCAGACCCGGTTCGGAAAAATTATTTCCAACACACTGGGAGAGCCTTTCCCGGAACACCCAGAAGAGGTCAAGGACCTTCTGGCACGCCAGATCGTCTCTCCGGTTGAGTTCATACGTTCCATTGAGCATGTCTATGATCCTGGGCGGACCCATTTTATTGAAATCGGTCCCACCCGCCTTTTGGTCAATCTGCTCAAAAACATCAATGTGGGTGAGTTCGGAACAGCGGTTTCCGTGGATTCAAAGACTGGAGAGGTCGCCTCCTTCGAGGCCTGCCGCCAATATTTGATTTCCTGCAACGCCATATTTGAGCCCAAGACCATTGTTCACCCCGAGTCCCAAGTAAGGATGGCACAACCGGCAAGCGCCCAAGAGGCGTTGCCCGGAATAGAAATGTCCGAAGACTTTGAAACATTCAAACGCAACAACCAGACCCTTGTGGACCAGATCCTGTACAAGGAATTTGTGCACCAGAAGCGCAATTCGGCTGTGGATGCCATGGAACGGTATAATTTTAATACCCAGGGAATATTGATTTCAGGGGTTTCCGTGGGGCTGCCGGGCAAGGGCCGCCAGGTATTTGCCAAGGATAATTTTGATGCCATCCTCAATGGGGAAAATTTTATCGAACCCCTGTCGGCCATGGCCATGGAAAAGTTTACGGACAAGAATATCACCAAGCTGTTCAAGCAGCCCGACGGCAACGCCCGATTTGTCCAGATCACCAAGACAGAAGACGTGATCCACCTGGCAGGGCAATTGGGATATTTTGACCTGACCGATGAATACGGCATCAAAGAACAATATGACGTGGCCATGGCCCTGGGCATTGCCGCAGGCATAGAAGCCCTCAAGGATGCCAATATTCCCCTGGTCATGCAGTACAAGCGGATGCGGGACGGTAAAACCATGATACCGGACGGGTTTGCCCTGCCCGAGGAAATGCAGGAGGAAACCGGGGTCATCATCACCTCTTTATGGCCCAGCGGGGAAACCTTCATGAACGAGCTTGAGAAATATTTCTATGAAAAGATGTTTCTGGCGCCCTATGAGGAATTTGAAAAAATTTATTATTACCTCATGGAAAAGATCAAGGACATGGAAATCAAGGAGGAACTCACGGAATGGTTTTTTAAGGCCAAATCCCGGAAACGCACTGACCTTGACACCTACAAGTTTGACCGGAACTTTCTGGCCAATGCCTGTCCTTTGGGATCCGCCCACCTGGCCCAGATCATCAAGGCCAAGGGACCCAATACCCTTGTCTCATCCGCCTGCGCCTCCACCACCCTTGCCATCGGCATTGCCGAGGACTGGATCCGGGTGGGCCGGTGCAAACGGGTGCTGGTGGTGGGCGGTGAAAACGCCACCTCCCAAAGCCAGAACCAGTGGGTGGGGTCCGGCTTTCTGGCCCTGGGGGCTGCCACCATTAAAAAACGGGTGTCAGAAGCGGCCAAACCCTTTGACGAGGATCGCAACGGCACCATCCTGGGTGCCGGAGCCGTGGGGCTTGTCATTGAAGACCGGGCAAGTGCCGCCAAGCGCGGCATGAACGGCCAGGCAGAAATTTTAGGGACCCATATTGCCAATTCTGCCTATCATACCTATAACATTGATGTCCCCCACATGGCCCGGGAGATGAAAAAATTTATCACCCGGGTGGAACAAAAGACGGGCCTTCAAAAACAAGCCTATGCCGATAAGCTGTTGTTCATGTCCCATGAGACCTATACCCCTGCCCGGGGGGGCAGTGCCGACGCCGAAGTGACGGCCCTGGAAGCGGCATTTTCAGGCTACCTGCCCAAGATCTGCATCTCCAATACCAAGGGATTTACAGGACACACCCTGGGGGCGGCCATTGAGGATGTGGTTCTGGTCAAGGCCCTTCAAAAACGCAAGGCACCGCCCATTGCCAATCTCAGGAAAATTCCGGCGGCTTTCCGGCGGCTGAACTTTTCCGGCCAGGAGAAAATTGATGCTGAATACGGCCTGCATTTGTCTGCCGGGTTTGGTTCCCATTTTGCCTTTATGTTTGTGAAACGGGTGGAGGAAAACCCGGTAAAAGGCAATATCGTTTATCAGCGCTGGCTTAGAAAAATCACCGGTTCCCAGAAACCGGAACTGAAAGTCATTGACAACACCCTGTGCGTTGTGGCCGGGGACAGGCAAACCGGTTCTGTACTCCAGGACGGGACGGACACGCCTGAAAAGAAAAGAGTGGTGCCGGAACCCGGCCGTATCCCGGCAGCCCTGCCCGTTGCTCCGGCGGCTGTTTTGGAGCCTTGGGTTGTGCCCATTGCAAAGGTGAAGCAGATCATTGCCGACCAGACCGGGTACGCATCGGACATGCTGGAAGACACCCTGGACCTGGAAGCGGATCTTGGCATTGACACGGTAAAGCAGGTGGAAATATTTGCCAATATTGCGGCAAGCTTCGGCTTTCCCGTTCCCGATGATTTAAAGCTTCGGGACCTGAACACCATTGAAAAACTGGGTGCCTATGTGGCGGCCCGGGTGGATGTTCCCGTTGCAGTGCCTGCAGCTCCTGAAGTGTCTGTTGTCCCATCAGATACGCTTTCGGCCATCGAGACGGTAAAAGCACTGATTGCCGACCAGACCGGGTATGCAGCAGACATGCTGGAAGACACCCTGGACCTGGAAGCAGACCTTGGCATTGACACGGTAAAGCAGGTGGAAATATTTGCCAAAATTGCCGCCACCTTTGGTTTTTCCGTCCCCGATGACTTAAAACTCAGGGAGTTGAACACCATTGAAAAACTGGCTGCCTATATCGGCAAGCGGCTGGAAACTCCCGGCAAAACTGTGGCCGATGCACCTGTTGCGCCTGTTATTGCCGGCGCTCCCAATGCCCTGGAGACAGTTAGGGCCGTGATTGCCGCCCAGACCGGGTATGCAGCAGACATGCTCGAAGACGACCTGGACCTGGAGGCAGACCTTGGCATTGACACGGTAAAGCAGGTGGAAATATTTGCCAAAATCGCTTCCACCTTTGGTTTTTCCGTTCCCGATGATTTAAAGCTTCGGGACTTGAACACCATTGCCAAACTTTCAGCTTATATCCATCAGAGAACCCGGACAGGGACGTCTGGGGAAAAAGAAGTCATCCCGGTCACAGGGTCCGGGGCCATGGCAGAAAAAATATTTTCGGCAGGCGCTGCTGTGGATGAACGCACATCCCTGCAAGAATCGGCATTCCCGGATGTGACCTCTCCCATCAAGCGCCTGGTGGTGCGGGTGGAGGAGACACAGATGCCGAAACCTTCTGCCAGAAATTTCAAGGGAAAGACAATTCTGGTATCCCTGGACAGTCACGGGTTTGCAGCTGCCGTGATCAAGCGGATAAAAGACCTTGGCGGTGAGGTGATCGCCCTGGGCCGGAAAACGGGGAAAAGGGCCGTGGACCTTGATTTGGATCTGGCAGATCTTGGGGCAACAGAGGCGAAACTGGAAGCATTTAAAGCCAGAACACCGGAAGTGAACGGCTTTATCCACCTGGCGCCCCTGGACTATTATTTTGCAGGGGAAAAGGCAGATTCTGTAAAAGAGGCTGCCTTTGCATCGGACCCGGAGCTGAACACCACCCTAAAGTCGGCCTTTGTTCTGATAAAAAGCCTATTTGTCTCCCTGGATCAAAAAGAGAACCTGATCGCCACCCTTACCTTTGATTCTGTGATTTTTCCCTATATGGACGGATGCGGGCCGATCCATCCCATGTTTGCCGGGTTGTCCGGTCTTTTGAAAACCGTGAACAAGGAGATGGCCGACACCCGGGTCAAGGTGGTGGATTTTTCCGATAAACAGCCCCAAAAGAATCTTGCCCGGATTGTGGATCTGTTTATGGGCGAGCTTTTGTGCGAAGACAGCCGGTGTGAGGTGGGGTATAAAAACAAGAAGCGCTATGTGCTGTCGCTGCACCAGAGCATTGCCGACCGGACCCAGAGAATCGTTTCCGAAAACGACACCCTTCTGGTCACCGGCGGTGCGGGGGGTATCACCTATGAGATCCTCAAGCAGGTGGTTTCGACCTATAAGGTCAATCTGGTCATCCTGGATATCAACGATATCTATGCCACGGACCCGAAATATCTGGTCAAGTCAACACCTGAGGCAGAACTCATGGGCCTGCTCCGGGCAGACATGCCAGGGGTCAAGCCCGTTGAGATCAAGCGGGCCCTGGATCGACTGGTCCGGGTGCGACAATCAGTGGAGAACATTGAGTTTTTAATGTCTTTAGGGGTGACGGTGACTTACAAGTGCGTGGATGTTACCGATTTTGAAGCGGTTAAAAAAGCCGTGGATTCCTGCGACCGCATCGACGGGATCTTCCATGCAGCCGGCATGGAAATGAGCCAGTTCATTCCCAAAAAAGAACGCTGGTCCTTTGAGCTGGTGGTGGATGTCAAGGTCAAGGGCATGCGCAATCTGCTGGAAGCTGCCAGGAAAAGGGAGTATAAATATTTTTTCACCTTTTCCTCGGTCACGGCACGATTCGGCAACCAGGGACAGGTGGATTACACGGCGGCCAATGATTTTCTGGGCAAGACCCTGCTTGCCGAACGCCAGCGCCATCCGGAAAGAACCTATAAGGTCTTTGCCTGGACAGCCTGGGGCGGGGTGGGAATGGCCACCCACCCAACGGTGAAAAAAGTTCTGGAAGACCGGGGTATCCAATTTCTGCCCATGGACCAGGGGGTGAAGTTTTTCATGGCCGATCTTCTGGACAGGACCGAATCTGAGATGGTCTTTTCCGGCCTGGATTACGACTTTGACATTGACGGTCTTCTGGGGGATCCGGCCCACAAAGCCTTTCCCTTTCTGGGCGATATTGTGGAACAGTCACAGGGAAGCATGACCTGGTCCCGGGTTCTGGACCTGAAATATGATATTTT
>JAHIVS010000607.1 GCA_018816605.1 Pseudomonadota bacterium | reverse complement strand
TCCCCCGGGATACGGGCCGGAAATATGCAAGGGTTTCAGGAGATTACAACCCCCACCACCTCTACGGGGTTACCGCCAGGCTGCTGGGGTTTAAACACCCCATTGCCCATGGCATGTGGAGCTTTGCCCGGGTGATGGCAAGCATGGAAAAAGCCTTTGGCACCCATTATCCCTTAAGCGCGAATGCGGCATTCAAGCTTCCCATCTTCATGCCCGCAACCATAACCCTTGGGTATGAGCCGGTAAAAACGCCGGCCGATCAGACCCCCCCGGACAAAACCCGGATCAACTTTGAGCTCCGGGATGCCAAAAAAGGTCTCCCCCACCTCAAAGGCCAATTTGCCTTTCGGGCCGAGCCATAACGCGTGCTGGGATCCCTGTTTGCCATCAGTTCCGCCTTTTTCTGGGCCTTGGCCGTAATTTTATTTAAAAAAAGCGGGGATGTTTTTTCCCCCCTGTCCCTGAATATCTACAAAAGCTGTGTGGCCCTGGTGCTGATCCTTGGGACCATGCTGGCATTAAGGATTCCCTTTTTCCCGGCAGCCCCCCTGAAGGACTGGCTGCTTTTGTCCCTGTCCGGGATATTGGGGATTACCCTGGCAGACATTTTCTTTTTCATGGCTTTGAACAAGCTGGGGGCAGGCCTTGTGGCCATTGTGGAATGCCTCTACCTGCCAAGTGTTCTGTTCTTTTCCCATCTCCTTCTGGGGGAAAAACTGGGTTTGGGGGGAACCATGGGCACTCTTCTGGTATTGTCGGCAATTTTGGTGGGGTCCATGGGAAAAAGACAAATGGCCGGCCGGAACAAGGGTTCCGAGAATGATCTTGGGGGAATTGTTTCCGGCATTCTGGCAATGGTCTTCGTTGCCTTGGGCATTGTCATGGTCAAGGAAGTTTTGGAACAATCCAATGTGTTCTGGGCAACCCTTGTCCGGGTCACAGCCGGCTGTATCTCCCTTCTGGTCATTGTGGTCTGTCATCCCAACCGCCGGCACTATTTCAATGAACTCAAATTCTCCAGGGCCTGGCTCACGGCCTTTCCTGCCTCGGTATGCGGAAACTACATCGCCCTTTTGTGCTGGGTTGCGGGCATGAAGTACACCAGTGCCTCCCAGGCCGCCATCTTAAACCAGATGTCCACCATTTTTATCTTTATCCTGGCAGCCATCTTCCTGAAAGAAAAAATCACCACCAACAAAGCCGTGGCCATCCTCCTTGCCCTGGCCGGGGCCTGTTTGACCATCTTCACCTGAAAACCCGGGCCGATCCGGGTCCCCTAATTTGCAGTCATATGGGCCTTCATGAAATCAAGCAGGCCGGCCAAATGCACCGGATCCTTCATGGTGGAAAGGATCAAAGGGATATACCCAAGATCGTCCACCTGCTGTATCGTTTCTTTGAAATTCAGGTCAAACACCCAGCTGATCTGAAGCAGTTTCAGATCGTTCAGGGACCGAACCTGGTGGTTGTTTATCAATTGTTTTTTAAAAATTTGGTCCATGAGTGTCTTGGAAATCTGGCCATCATCCTTAAGATTGTGGGTGAGATACCCGTTTTCCGCCGGGTCTGGCGCACGGTATTTTCGGGTCACCACATTGAAAATATCCAGTTTGTCCGCATCCCGCAGCAATTTTGTCAGAAAGCGGGTTTCCCCATCCATCCCAAAGGGCAGTTGATACGCATTGTGCAGGGCAATGGCCCGGAGAATCCGTCTTTTTTCCACCCGGGGACAGGAGGCCAGAAGCCTGTGTTCCCGGATCACCCCCACACCCAAGGCCCCGTGATTTTTTGAGGCAAAATCTGAAAAAGTACCAAAGGTCTCAAACTGATAAAAGCGCCCGATGTCATGAAGAAGGGCCGCAGCCTGTGCCGTTCGCATCTGTTGGCGGGCAAGGCCCAGGCTTTTTCCCAGGAACACCGTGTTTTCGACCACCCGGGCCGTATGCTCTTTTTTGGTTATATGGGGGTGGGCATTGGCATTCCGGGTAATAAACCCTGAGCTATACCCGTCAAAAAAATCAGCCAATGCCTGGTAGTCATCATCTGTCATCTTCCGTTCCAGCTCCTTATATTGATTTGGCTGACGTGGCAGCCCTATTCCCCATGGAAGACTTAGCACAAATGATGCCATAAAAATACAATTGCCATGATAAATTCGGTCCAGCGGGCAGAGAAACAGGAAAAGGAACTTTTTTCTTCCTTGACCGGCGACGGTGAATCGATTAAACGTGGAAAACGATGCAGGGTGATCCTAATAAATGTTATCACCCCCATGGCCTTAACAATAATAAAGATCGTCATGGGGCAAAAAAGGTTTTGTCCCGGTTCTGACTTTCGCCATTGAAAGGAGCCAAATGATCACAAATTCCATTAACAAAGCCTTGCAATGGATCTTTTTCGGTTTTGCAGCCGCCTATATACTGACGCTGCATTTGCGGCCTTATCCGCTGAGCTATCTGGTTAAATCCATCCCCATCTTCTGCCTTTGTATTTTTGCATGGCGCAGGATTCCCGGGAAAAAAGGGAAACTGCTTTTCCTGGGATTCTTGCTGTCTGGTTTTGGAGACATTTTTCTTGAGTTCCCTTCCCAGGGCTTCTTTATGACCGGCATGGGCTTTTTTACCATGGCCCATCTGTTTTATATTGCTGTCTTCCTGGGCAAGCCGAAACTGAATGCCGGAAGAAAACTTGCCCTGGGTGTTATTTTTCTCTATTCAATCTCTTTTGGGATCTTCCTTTTTCCGACCCTGGGCACCATGGTGCTGCCCATATACCTGTACCTGGGTGTTATCTGCGTCATGGGAATCAGTGCTTGCACAGGAGAATCCAACCATCCCCTGGTAATGGCAGGGGCGTTTCTCTTTATAATTTCCGATTCCATCATTGCCTACACATTGTTTGTTTCTCCGGTGTATCTTTCCAGTTTTTGGGTGATGACAACCTATTATCTTGCCCAATTGCTGCTGGCCCTGGGTGCAAAAAAATCACCCGGCAACGTCTGACAAGACGCATTTAATCTTTTTTTAGATTCCTTTCTGATATTGCAGGTTGGTTGAGGGATGAATCATTTGGGTGATCTCTTTTTTTGAATCCGGATCTCCTTTGAGAAGCCGTTCAAACAAGGCCATGATGCCGGGTTTATCCGTCCCTGATCGGGTCTGGGTTTTTATCTGCCTTAAATCAATGAAAAACCCGGTAAAAAAACCCGGTAAATCCGTAACAATATCCGTGTTCAGAAAATTGATATGGTTATAGATACAATGATAGTTCCCCTGTGTTTTTTCAATGAAAAGAGGAAGATTTTTTAAGTTTGTAATGGATGAAGATTTGTGACAGGTTTGAATACAATCCCCATCAATTGCATTTTTTTCACACCCGGTAACCTGGTGAAATAAACATTGCCGGCTGGTCATGAGCAAAATCGGATGATAGATCCGATAATAGCGCTTAAAGTTTTCAGGAGAAACAATGGTTTTTATCTGATAATTATTGAGTTCATTTGAAATAAATGCGCCGTAACACGCAAACCGTTCCTTTAAACACAAAAGGCCAAAGGAATTGGCCAGATTAAGATAGGGCCCGGCTATCCACGGAATCCCTCTTTTATAAGCTTCATAGGCAATACCGGTATTGTTTGTTACGATCCTTTTGGGATTCACCTGTTGCAGAAACTCCAGGGCCGCCCGATAGTTTTCGCCTATCAAAACAGCCGGGAACCAGGGCATTAATTTTTTATTGTTCAAAAAAAGCGCGACCAGCCCGGCCCCTTGATTTTCAAAACAATTGGGAAGTTGAAAAAAAATATCCGGCCCGCTTTCCTGGCATAAATACACATCCTTGGCAGAAGAAATCAAAACACAAAGCGCCGGGGGACTCTGGATTGTCTTTTCTGTTTTTAAGAGCGGAACCGCAATTGGGGCCATGATTTCTTTTGATCCG
>JAHIVS010000606.1 GCA_018816605.1 Pseudomonadota bacterium | reverse complement strand
TTTGAAACTATCTTGGACGAGGCAAGGGCGATGACAGCAATGATCGGCATGGACCATTGCCATTATCTGCTGTCTGATTTTGCAGTATACTTTAACCGGGGCATGCCATGCATGAGCCGGCAGGTCAAGGCCGTACGTGGTCAGATGGCAAAGAAACTGCCGATGCAGGAGAAAATGCGGCGAATCAAAAACCAAATAAGTGCAATAAGGCAAGCCTGACCCCTATATGAGGTCAGGTTCAGGAGGGGTTCATGGTTAAGGGGTTTGTTCATGAGACGGCCGTGGTGGATGATGGGGTGCAGATAGGGGATGGGACCAAAATCTGGCATTTTTCCCATGTGCTGGAAAATTGTGTTGTGGGAAGCGGGTGCAATATCGGCCAGAATGTGGTGGTGGGGCCAGGTGTCAGGGTGGGAGACAATTGCAGAATTCAGAACAATGTCTGTGTCTACAAGGGGGTGACCCTTGAAGATGAGGTGTTCTGCGGGCCTTCCATGGTGTTTACCAATGTGTTCAATCCCAGGTCTGCCATACGGCGAATGGATGAGATCCGGCCGACCCTGGTGAAGAAAGGGGCATCGCTGGGGGCCAACTGCACCATTGTGTGCGGGGTGACCATCGGGCAATATGCGTTTGTGGGCGCCGGGGCCGTGGTCACAAAGGATGTAAAGGATCATGCCCTGGTTATGGGGAACCCTGCCAGGCAGACGGGCTGGATGTGTGCGTGCGGAGAAAAAATCAGGGACGATATGGTGTGTTGTGTGTGTGGGAAAAATTATAACTGGCTGGTGGATGCAAATGATTCGGATGACAGGCCAGGGGCGGGTGATGGGGTTGCCTTTGTGGATCTGGCAGCCCAGCAGAAACGGATTCTGCCCCAGATTGAAGCCAATATACGGGCGGTTTTACGTCATGGCAGCTATATTATGGGGCCCGAGGTAAAGCAGCTTGAGATCCGGTTGTGTGAGTTTGCCGGGGTGACGCATGCGATTTCCTGTTCTTCGGGCACGGATGCACTGGTCATGGCATTGATGGCCCATGGTATCGGACCGGAGGATGCGGTTTTTACAACCCCTTTTACCTTTGCTGCCACGGCTGAAGCCATCCGGCTGGTGGGGGCTTTGCCCGTTTTTGTGGAAATTGATTCTAGTACATTTAACATGACCGCGGACAATCTTGAAACGGCAGTGACTGGATTTAAAGAATATCATCCTTCAAGGCTGATTCCCAGGGCGGTTATTCCCGTGGATCTGTTTGGGCTGCCCTGTGATTATGATGGGATCAGGAAGGTTGCCGGAAAATATGGTCTGAAGGTCATCGAAGATGCAGCCCAGTCGTTTGGGGCTGAGTATAAGGGCCGCATGGCAGGCGGGCTGGGCGATATCGGGTGCACTTCTTTTTTCCCGGCCAAGCCCCTGGGGTGTTATGGGGATGGGGGGGCTGTTTTTACGGATTCTGATGAGATGGCTGAACGGCTTGTTTCCATCAGGGTTCACGGAAAGGGATCTGACAAGTATGACAATGTGCGGATAGGGATAAATGGCCGTCTTGACACATTGCAGGCGGCTATCCTGCTGGCCAAGATGACCATATTCCCGGAAGAGCTTCAAAAGAGAAGGGAAGTGGCCAAAAGATATACACAAGTGATTGAATCGCTGCAGGACAAAGGGGAGATAGAGATTGTGGTGCCAAAGGTGTTTGACGGGTATCAGAGTGCCTGGGCCCAGTATTCTCTTCTGGTAAAACAGGGGAGGGACCGGTCGGTTATCAGGGAACTGCTGGCGGCTGAAGGGGTTCCCACAATGGTGTATTATCCAAGGCCCCTGCATCTGCAGACGGCGTACCAGGATCTGGGGTATAAAAAAGGGGATTTTCCGATCGCTGAAAGTTTTGCCGACAGGATATTCAGTCTGCCCATGCACCCTTATCTGGGGGAGGAGGTTTATGACCGGGTTCGGCTTGGGTTGTCCCGTCATCTGGAAAAAAGAAAAAAAGGGGGTCAGACCCCGTTTTAATTTTTTGAAAAAAAGGGGGTCAGACCACGTTTTAATTTTAATTCGTTTTAATTTTTTGGGACGCAGATTTGCGCAGGTTGTCAGGAAAAAAGAAAAAAGGGGGTCAGACCAAGAAAAAAAAGGGGGTCAGACCCCGTTTTATAGGGATAATTGGATTAAGATTTGTGCTGGTTATTGGAAATGCTAATTTCAGGAGGAGTGCGGAATGGTTGATTTGGTAGAAAATGTGTCTGTTTGTCCGAAAGGAAATGTCTATGCGTTGCCCGTTGATGCGGATTATGATCAGGAGTTTGAGCGGTTAAAGGGCCTGGTGCAGGCACAGAAGGCCATGGGCCGTGAGATTGTGGTGGTGATGGGGGTGGGTTTTGTGGGTGCCGTCATGGCAGGTGTGGTGGCTGATTCCGCGGACAGGAAAACAGGTGAGCCCGGCAAGTTTGTCATTGGGATGCAGCGCCCTTCGTCGCGGTCATTCTGGAAGATTCCCTATCTGAACATGGGGGTCGCCCCTGTGGAAGCGGAAGATCCTGAGGTTGCGCCCCTGATTCAGCGCTGTGTGCTGGAAAAAAAGACGTTGACGGCAACATTTACCTATGATGCCCTTACTTTGGCTGATGTGGTTGTGGTGGATGTGCAATGCGATTATCACAAGGAAAAATTCGGGGATGTCAGGCAGGGCAGGGCCGAGATTGCCGCCCTTGAGAGCAGCTTAAAGGTGATTGGCGAAAAGATCCGGCCAGACTGCCTTGTACTGATTGAAACCACCGTTCCCCCGGGAACAACG
>JAHIVS010000605.1 GCA_018816605.1 Pseudomonadota bacterium | reverse complement strand
GAAAAGTCCCAGTTCTTTGGCCCGCTGGTACAGGGCGAATAAAAAATGGCCCGGCTGGCACATCTGGGAGACCAGGGTTACGGCCTCACCTTCAATGACGATGGCACCTTTTTTTCCCCGGCCATGAAGATCGATTCCATTGAGCAGCACATGAACAAAGCAGAGGGGATCCCCCCTGAAGGCAAAGAGTACTATTTTTTTGGGTTCCATTATTTTTTTCCTATTCTTTTTTTTCCATGGATTTTGGCAGGGGAACGGCCACAACCCGGCCTTTGGCACAGATTTTCCCGTCGGCCGTCACCCGTGCATCCACCACCACTTTTTTGGGCGTTATTTCCGTTACACTGCCCCTGACTTCCAATTGGGATGCCAGGGGAGTGGGGGCCAGATAATCCACATGCAGGGAGGCGGTCACGAACCGCAAACAGGGGTGTGTGTCCATTGCCCGCCCCTGTTCCCGATAGGCGGCAGCCGCTGCCGTGCCCGTACAATGGCAGTCGATCAAGGATGCGATCAACCCGCCGTAGACAAAGCCGGGAACCGCCATGTGTTTTTCCTCGGGCTGGAACAAGGCAACACTTTCATCTCCCTCCCAATGGCTTTTGAGTTGAAGCCCGTGGGCGTTGAGCCGGCCGCAGCCGTAGCAATGGCTGAAGTCATCCGGATAATAATCTTGAAATGCGCGATCTGTCATGGGGTCTCCTAAAAATAAGCAGGTTATATTTTATCGGGTAGTGTAGTATGATTTAAAGGGGATGGCAAACAGGTTTTTGAACCAAGGTTCTTAAATCAAGATTTTTATAGGATTCAGGCATCAATACTGAACATTAGACCCCGTCCGCTTTTGATCTGGTGGATCAGGTCCTCAAGTTCATCATTGGTGATGTCGTGGCGGAACACCTGAACGATATTTTTCGAGGCATCCAGTGCCACGATGTCAATAAAAACATCTTCCCCTTCCTGGTAGACAGATAGACGGAAGGGGGAATCCATGGCCTGAAGTTCTGCATGGGCCTCGTCTGCAACCTTTGTCAGGGCCCGGATATTTCTTTTGACCCAGTGATGCTGGGGCCGTTTTTTGTGCTTGCGCTTGTTGACCGGCTGCAAGGGCGGGTGTTTTTCGGGTATAGTTTCCGATTGAATTATTTTTAAGATATCGGCCATTTTTTTTCTCCCCGGGATTTTATGGTTTTCCGGATGCGAAAGTCGGATAAAAATGAGTGTTTTATCTGTATTCCCTATCGTACTTTGGCGAGAAATCCTTTAATTGCCGGAGGCCTCAGCCGGCCAGGCTGTCGGTCTGGACCGCCATTGCCACATCGTTGAGATGAAGGCCTCCTATCTTGTGGGTGACCCAGATGACCTCAACCCGGCCCCAGTCAAGGATGATGGTCGGATGATGAAACTGGGCCTCGGAAAGTTCCCCCACCTTGTTGGTAAACACAAGGGCCTGCTCGAAATTTTTAAATTTAAAGGCCTTGCGCAATTTTTTAATCCCGTTTGCTTCAATGATCTCCCAGCCGGGGATCTGGGGTTTGAGTTCTGCAAGTTCGGCGTCGGTGAGGGCAGGGGCCCCTTTTTCACAGGGGATACATTTTTGGGTGATCAGGTTTTTCATAGCGTCCTCCTTATTGGGTGTGTTCCATATCGGTCAGTTCGTCGTCTAAAATTCTCAGGAACATGTCGGCATCCGCCCGGGTTATAACCATGGGGGGCTTGATTTTGATGACATTGGAAAAAGGTCCGTCAACCCCCAGGAGAATGCCTCTGTTCTTAAGGCGGTTGACCATTTCATGGGCCTGTTGTGTTGCCGGTGAAAGTGTCCGGCGGTCCAGAACCAGTTCAATGCCCAGGAACAGTCCTAGGCCCCTGACATCCCCCACAAGGGGGTGGCAGGCCTTAAGGGCGGTCAGGCCCTTGAGCAGGTGGCTGCCCACCTGTCCGGCATGGTATTGGAGGCCTTCTTCTTCAATGACCTCCAGCACGGCCATGCCAATGGCACAGGAAACCGGATTGCCCCCAAAGGTGGCAAAAAACTCCATGCCGTTGGCAAACTCCCGGGCAATCTGTCTGCGGGTGACCACGCAGGCCATGGGGTGACCGTTGCCAATGGGTTTACCCATGACCACGATATCCGGAACCACATCCTGGAGTTCAAAGGCCCAGAAATGGGAGCCCACCCTGCCGAATCCCACCTGGACCTCATCGGTGATGCACAGGCCTCCGGCTGCCCTTACATGGGCAAAGGCTGTTTTGAAATAGGTGCTTGGGGGAATCACCTGGCCGCCGCAGGAGAGCAGGGACTCGGTAATAAACCCGGCAATGGGACGGTCAATCTTCCGGATGATCTTTCCCACTTCATCCCCGTAAGCCTTGCCTGTTTCACTGTCCTGGCCCTTAAATTTCCCTCTGTATCCGTCGGCCACCGGAACAATGTGGACCCAGGGTTCGGGAAATCCTTTGCCGCCTTTGCCCATGAACTTATAGGGGCTGATGTCAATCATGGTCCCCGTGTGGCCGTGGTAGGCCCCGTCCACCACCAGCATATCGGACCTTTGGGTGACGGTTCGGGCAATTCTCAGGGCCAGTTCATTGGCCTCACTGCCGGAATTGACAAAATAACAGGTGTCCAGTTCCCGGGGCAGGGTGCTGCACAGGCGCTGGGCATAATCGGTGAGGCCGTCATACAGATACCGGGTGTTGGTGTTGAGCCTTGCCATCTGCTGCTGGCCTGCGGCCACCACCCTGGGGTGGCAATGGCCCACATGGCAGACATTGTTGTAAAGATCCAGAAAGGGGCGGCCGTGAAAATCATAGAGATACTGGCCTTTTCCCCGGATGATTTTCAACGGGGCATCGTAGGCGGCAGACATGGATGGCGGGATGCATTCTTTTCGTTCTTTCAGCAGTTCCAAAATCGGTTTTCCCCGGTCCCCATAGGGAGCTAACCCGGTTTTGGAGGCCAGATGGACGGCAGCATCGGCCGGAAGGATATCGTTAAAAAATTTAAGTTTTTTCCAGGCCCGTTCTTCGGATACAAACCAGCTGGCGCGGAGGGGATCAATCTTGCGCCTCTGGGCTGAGATAATCACCGAGACCGCCAGCCGGGTGCACATGAGGGGGAATAAAACCATGAGTTCGTCCATCGACAAGGCCCTTTCCCGGTGATAGGCCCCCACAACCTGTGATGCGGCTTCCAGGGGGTCTGGTTCATCCAGGGTTACATAGGCAAGGGCAATGGCCAGATCGCAGATAATGGGGTTTTCCAGGCAGTCTCCGAAATCCAGGATGCCCTGGATGCGGCCCTTGTCCACCAGGAGATTGTCGTCATTGATATCCCCGTGGATCAGGGCCCGGGGGAGGAATGCAAACAGGGGCATGGCAATGGCAGCATAGGAGAGGAACACCTGCTCCAGTATTCTGCGGCGTTCGGGGTCTTCCACCAGGCAGATGGAGGGTCGATGCTGTTGGGCCTTTGCAAGATCCCAGTGGTGGGTCCGCCCTGCATCTGGGTGGACAATCACTTCCAGGGCACCATTGATTTTTGCAAGGGTTCGGCCCAGCTCCGCAAACCGGTCAGGACCAGCGGGCAGGACGTCACACCAGGCCTGTCCGGGGACAAATTCCAGGAGCCGTCCCCGGATCAGCCGACCCGTGTCCGTCAGAAATTGGGCTTCAATACCCCCGATCCTGGTGGGGACCAGTCGGGGCAGGCAAAGGGTCAGCCCTGCTTCAATGAGTCGCTCGACAGACAGGTGCTCTATTTCAATCATGCCCGAAGAGGTGTTTTCATCGGCCAGTTTGAGCACAAATTGTGTGTTTCCAGGGGTCTGGAGCAGATAATTTTCATTTTCCCCGGCCAGCCGGGTAAGGGTTCCGGTTAATCCGTATTGGGTTTTGATAAGAACGGATATGGCGTCTGTCATATCCTTTTTGCTGATGTCCGGCATGGTCTGTTTCCTGTTCTCCGTTCATAAGGGCGGGTCGTCCGGGGTTTTGCCCATGCGATTGAGGGCGTTGTTCTTTGATCCTAGACGTGTATATATGTCATTTTGTTCCGGGTTTCAAGCAAAGGAAATTACCCGAAAAATCCTTTGGCTGATCGGTGAACATGGTCACCGATGCGGGTGATCCTCTCTGTTTCTTCCGGGGAAAGCACGCCTTTGTCCAGGGCGGATAATGCAGCCTGCATCTGGTCCATGTCCCTGGGGCCGCACAGGCAGATGTTGACCCGGGGGTCGGACAGGGAAAACCGGTAGCAGTCCCGGGCGTTCAGGGGGCTTTGTCCCTGCGGCATGTGCTTTGCCTGGAGAAGATGACCCCACCGGGTGGCGGTATAGGTGACAAGGCCCGGAGCGTCTTTGGTTTCAAAAAGGGAAAAACATTCTTTCTTGGCCCCCCTGTGGGCCGGGTTATACCGGATATGGAAGAGATCAAACCTGTTTTTCCGGGCCAGCTCCGGGAAAAGGGACCTGTTATGGCCGGACAGGCCGATAAACCGGCAAAGGCCCTTGTCTTTCATCCCAAGGGCAAAGTCCATAAGTCTGCTGGACGGGGGGCTGTTGTGCCATCCGAGCATGAGAATATCGGCATGGTCAATTTTCATGCTGGCAAGGCTTTGCTTAAACCAGATTTCCGTACAGAGCCCGAGCCTGGCATAGGTCTGGATGCTGACGACCATTTGGTCCCTGTGCCCCTTGGCGGCCAGGTGTTTAACGGCCTGTTTCATTCCGGACCGCTTTCTGCCGGATCCGGAATAAAAATAATTGCACCCTTTTTCAAAGGCGGCTTCAAAGGCGGCGGCAGGGGCGCCATAGCTGCCGGCAAGTCCCAGACGGCCGACTTTCAGTCCGGTTTTTCCCAGAATTGATTGTTTAAACCCGTCTTCCATGGAAAAGTCTCCTTAATTGATTGCGCTGGTGCTAGCATGTTTCATCATATCCCAGGGACAGTCCCACCCCCACTTCCCTGATATTGCATACCCGGGACAGGGCAATCTTTGACCCAAGGTCCGTGCAGTGGCAGGCATGAACCGCCCTGGGAGCAAGTTTTTTAAAATAGTCAAGGGTGCCGTCCAGCTGATCTTTTGACGGGTCCTGCAGATGGAATCCGCCGATAATATCGGCCACCCGGCTTTCGTTACAAACCGTTTGCGCATAGGCTATGGTATTGCAGATTCCGGCATGGGCGCATCCTGTGATAATGACCAGGCCTTTTTGGGATTTGTAGACCAGGGCTGAATCCTCCATGACCGTGTCCGGTTCGCTTTGCCCCTGTTTTACACCAAAGGTCATCCGGCCTTCAAAGGAATTTTTCCGGGGGATTTCTCCCAGGAAGGTCAGCCTTTCTCCAAGCTGTACCGGAGTTTTGCTCAATCTAAGGTCCAGGTGCCGGGCTATTTTTTCTTTGGACAAAAGGGCACCGAATTCAGGCAAAGGGTCCATTCCGGCACTGGTGAAAACATCCGGATGGGCCACCAGGGCAGGGCGTTTGTAAGGCCGGTTTTCAATTGAAAGCTCGGTCAGATACCGGACAAAGGGCTCAAGCCCCCAGGTATGGTCCAAATGGCTGTGGGACAGCACCAGGAAATCAAGCCTGGACAGGTCTTTGCCCATTTTTGCAGCGTTGGTTAAAAAAAGGTCCGAATACCCGGTATCAAAGACAAGTTTTGTATCATGATCTTCAATGAGCAGGGAAAGGCCGGGTTCTGCCCTGAAATACCGGTCAATCAGGGTATTGCTGTCCACTAGCATTGTCAGTTTCATTTTGGTCTTCCTTAAACGATCGGCCATAGGGGACCATCGGGCATCCCTGACCATAATGGTATAGGCTGCGCCCGTAACCGGTTCATGAACGGTTCTGGCCGCATAAAATCCCAGGCGGTATCTGATACCACATCTTTGGCTTTATCTGACATGAAGGCCACAATTTGGCAATAGGTGTCAAGGCTTTTTGGGCCCAGATGCGCTTTTAAAAACCGCTTTTTTTCTTTGGCGATTGTTTGACATGGGGTCAGGCTTTCTTTATTGCATTGTCCAAGACAGGCTTTCATATCATTCTTTGGCTGATGTTGCCAGGAACTTGTCTGCAAAAGGACTTGGGTTTCTGGCGTGCCTTTAAAACGTTGTCGTCAAAGCACAGTAAGAAAATTATTTTCGGCGGCAAATAAAATCAAGGTAAAGCCAGGCCCCGATAAAGCTGCCCAGAATATCTGCGGCAACGTCCTGAAGGGAAGCCTCCCTGGAAGGGACAAACGCCTGGTGGATCTCGTCGGAGAGTCCGTAGAGACTGGCAAATAAGATGGCCAGGATCTTGAGTTTTGCGGGGCTGAAAAAAGACCGTTCCTTTTTCAGATTCCGGGCGATCAGAAAGGCCAGAAAGGCGTACGCCATGAGGTGTTTAACCTTGTCGTCATGGGGAAACAATGGCGGGGAATCCATAAAATCAAAAGAGGACTGCCAGAAAATAAACAGGCAAAGGGCGAACCAGGGCAGCCGGTAATACAGCACAAGTTTTAAGGTGGAAGCGGGGGTGTTTGCACCCCCGCCGGAAGTCTGATGGTCGCCCGGTTTAGAAAATGGCTTCATCCAAAGTTCTTTGCTTGATGTGGTGAAGAACCTGTGTCACAAATCCATCCATGGAAATTCCCATTTTCACCTTTCCGTCCAGGGTTCTCACCGACAGGGTTTCTGTCTCTTTTTCCTTGTCCCCGATGGTGATGATCAAGGGGATGTAATTGACCTGGGCTTCCCGGATTTTCTTTTTCAGGGTTTCGTTTCGCCTGTCCACTTCACACCGGATTCTATGGGTTTCCAACTCTCTTTTGATCTGGCCCGCATATTCGGACAATTCCTGGTTAATGGGCAGCAAAATTACCTGGACCGGCGTCAGCCACAGGGGGAAGCGGCCGGCAAAATGTTCTACCAGAATGCCGAAGAACCGTTCCATGGATCCGTAAATAACCCTGTGAATCATGATGGGCCGGTGTTTTTCATTGTCCTGGCCCTTATAGCTTAGGTCAAAGCGTTCGGGCAGGGCCATGTCCAGCTGGACCGTCCCGCATTGCCAGGTTCTGCCCAGGGCATCCTTGATATGAATATCGATTTTCGGGCCGTAAAAGGCGCCGTCCCCTTCGTTGATGACGTAGTCCTGTCCATAGTCGGCCAGGGCGGCCTTCAGACCGTTGGTGGCCTCTTCCCACTGGCTGTCTGCGCCAATGGATTTTTTGGGCCTTGTGGACAATTCCAGATGAAAGGTGAGACCAAAGCGTTTGTAAATCCGTTCCGCAAGTTTCAGAACGCCCAGCACTTCTTCTCCGATCTGGTCCGGGGTCATGAAAATATGGGCATCATCCTGGTGGAATGCCCGGACCCGGAACAGCCCCGACAGGGCACCGGACAATTCATGCCGGTGGACCAGGCCCACTTCGCCGGCTCTCAGGGGAAGGTCCCTGTAGGAATAGGCCTTTGTTTTATAAAGAATCATGCCCCCGGGGCAGTTCATGGGCTTGATGGCATATTCTTCCTCATCAATGACCGAGGTGTACATGTTTTCCCGGTAATTTTCCCAGTGGCCGCTCTGTTCCCAGAGTTTGCGGTTGAGCATGACAGGCGTTTTGGTTTCCACATACCCGGCCGCCTTGTGTTCATCCCGCCAATAGTCCAGAAGGCTGTTCCACATGTCCATGCCCCTGGCGTGGAAAAAGGGCATGCCGGCCGCTTCGTCGTGGAAGGAGAAAAGATCCAGGCGGGTCCCCAGCTTCCGATGGTCTCTTTTTTTGGCTTCCTCGATCAGGTGAACATATTGGTTGAGTTGTTTTTTATCAAAAAAGGAGATGCCGTAGAGTCGCTGGAGCTGTTCCCTTGTCTGGTCCGCCCGCCAATAGGCGCCGGAAATTTTCAACAGCTTGAACCCCTTGATCATGCCGGTATGGGGAATATGGGGTCCCCGGCACAGGTCGATGAACTCCCCGTTCTGGTACAGGGATATCTCCTGGTCGCCAAGTTCATTGATCAGTTCCAGCTTAAAGGGGTTGTCCTTGAAAATGGTTAGGGCCTCCTCCTTGGACACCACCTTTCGCGTGAAGGTGTTTTTGGCAGTGACAATGTTTTTCATTTCCGTTTCAACGGCACCAAGGGCTTCTTCCGAAATGGGGGGCATGTCAATATCATAGTAGAATCCGTCTTCCACCACGGGACCGATGGTCAGGCGGGCATCGGGGTAGAGCTTGAGCACGGCTTCGGCCATGACGTGGGCGGACGAGTGGCGCAGGATTTCAAGCCCTTCTGCATCATTTACGGTAATAAAGCTGACCGATGCATCTTCTGGTACGGGAAGGCCCAGGTCCAGGAGGCGATCGTTTATTTTTACGGCCACACAATTTCGGGCAAATCCCTCGGAAATGCTCTGGGCTATCTGCATTCCCGTGGGTGTATCATCAAACTGCTTTATGGCATTATCTGGAAATGTTATGGTTATCATCTTATTTTCCATTGTATTTAATTGATTTTAAATATAAAAATAAGAATTTTAGAAGAAGTGATGCAAACAATCAAGGGAAAAGATGCTGAATTTTAAGTTTATTGAGTCAGATGGGGAATTGGAGACAGTCTGCAGGGGTCTTGCCAGGGAAAAAATAATCGGCGTGGACCTGGAGGCCGACTCCATGCATTGTTTTAAGGAAAAAGTCTGTCTGATACAGATTGCAGGTTCGGACCAGGCATTTTTGGTGGATCCTTTTTTGATCAACGATTTTTCCCCCTTTATCCGTTTGCTTGAAAATCAGGATATTATCAAGATCTTCCACGGGGCGGATTTTGATGTTCGAAGCCTGGATCGGGAAATGGGGGTTCGCATAGAGAACCTCTTTGACACGGAGATCGCCTGCCGGTTTTTAAATGTCCGGGAGCGGGGCTTGGGTGCCCTGTTAAAAGAGCATTTCGGTGTATATGTTGACAAAAAATTTCAAAAAGTCGACTGGTCCCGACGCCCCTTGAAAGAGGATATGGTGGCCTATTCCGTCGGGGACGTGGCCCATCTGATTGCCCTGCATGACCGCATAAGGGAGCGCCTGGAGAAGATGAACCGGTTAGCCTGGGCAAAGGAAGAATTTGAGGCCCAGGCCAGCGTAAAATATGAGTCCAACCACCAATTGCCCTTGTTTAAAAAATTCAAGGGCGCCGGAAAGATGGACAACCGGAGCCTGGCCGTGCTGGAAAATTTACTCCAGGTCCGCATGGACATGGCTGAAAAAAAAGATCTGCCCCTGTTTAAAGTCATGTCCAGCCAATCGCTCATGATTCTTGCCACCCACCGTCCCAAGGCAGTAGAGACAATGATTTCCATCAAGGCATTGAGCAAGAAACAGGCAGACATGTATGGTCACCTTTGCCAGGAAGCCATATCGTCTGCCCTGGCCCTTCCCCACAAGGACCTGCCTTCCTACCCCAAAACCCGGATGCCCAAAAAGAATCCCCAGGTGCTTGAGCGCATTGATCTTTTGAAAAAAATGCGGGACAGACTGAGCATCTCCATCGGGATGGAACCGGGTTTTCTGATCAATAACACCCTGATTTCGGCCATTGCATTTGAGAATCCAAGCACCCGGGCCGCCCTGGGGAACATGGAAAATATACGGAACTGGCAGATGGAAGCCCTGGGGGAAGATATTCTTAAAACCCTCGGACATTGAGGCAGAGCCGACGGCATCCTGCTTTAGAAAAAAGGAGTCACAATGGAACTAAAATTTTCCAAAATGGAAGGCCTTGGCAATGATTTTATCATTTTAGATGACCGGGACGGGCGGATTGACGCGGCCATGGCCTATCCGGATCTTGCCAGAAAATTGTGCGACCGTCATTTTGGAATCGGCGGGGACGGCATTATTCTGGTCCGAAAATCAAAAGACCATGATGTCCGGTTTGTGATCATCAATTCCGATGGCTCCGAGCCTGAGATGTGCGGAAACGGCATGCGGTGCTTTGCAAAATATCTTTATGAAAACAAGATATTGACCCAAAAGCGCATGCGGGTTGAGACCCTTGCCGGCACCGTTATCCCCGAAGTTTTTGTGGATGACCGGGATCGGGTAATCTTGGTGTGCGTGGACATGGGAATTCCTGTCCTGTCCTGCGGGGATATCCCCTTTGTCTGTGACCGCACAACAGCCGTTGAAGAGCCTGTTGAGACAAGTCAGGGCTGCTTTGCCGTCACCACTGTGTCCATGGGAAATCCCCATGCCGTGATTTTTGTCGATCACCTTGATGCCGTGGATGTGGCCGGCATTGGCCGGGCCGTTGAAACCCATGAGCGATTTTCCGAAAAAACCAATGTGGAGTTTGTTGAAAAAATCAGTGACACGGAACTTGGGATGAAGGTCTGGGAACGGGGGGCCGGCATCACCCTTGCCTGCGGCACCGGTGCCTGCGCGGCCCTTGTGGCGGCGAACCTTACACACAGAACCGGAAACAGGGCCCGTGTCCACCTTGAAGGCGGGGATCTTGAGATTTTCTGGGACAAGGAAACCCATCATATTTTTAAAACAGGTCCCGCCACCCGGGTTTTTGACGGCAGTATTCTTGTCTGATGGTTCATCTGCAGCAATTCTAAATGTGGCATTTTCTTTAATGGGTCAGGCTTGTTTTATTGTGCATTTTATCAGAATTGCGTACTTTCAGTTGACAAAAGTGCAATAATGCAAGCCTGACCCTTCGTGATGCCTTCATATTTAGAATTGCGGGTTCACCTGAAATAAATATTGCCCAATAATCGTCTTATGGTATACTTGTTGGCTTAATGTGAAATAAAAAAATTTACCTGCATAGGAAATTAGGATAAAAGTTATGTGTTTAGCAGTACCGTCGAAAATTATCGAAATTAACGATACCGTGGCAATCGTGGATGTGGACGGGGTGACCCGGGAAACCAGTATCCTTTTGTTGGAGGATCCCAAAATAGGGGATTACGTGATTGTCCATGCCGGGTTTGCCATCAGTAAGATGGATGAAGAATCCGCCCTCCAGACACTTACGGACATGCGCAATATCCTGGCAGCCGATTCCGGCACGGCCTAGTGTTCGGCATTCATCGGAATATGAAACAATGAGCGATACGGTCGTGGCCAAAAGGCTTGAAATCAGCGGTGTGGTGCAGGGCGTTGGTTTTCGGCCTTTTTTATTCGGATTGGCCCATGCCCATGGACTGACGGGTCAGGT
>JAHIVS010000604.1 GCA_018816605.1 Pseudomonadota bacterium | reverse complement strand
CCCAAGATAGGCACCGGCCATGAAGGGCATATCTTCCGGGATATTGGCAAACACACAGAGTTTTGCACAGGCAAGCCCGTCATTGTCGGCGGTTAAGGCTGCGGCAAGTTTAATGGCACGGGCCATTTCAAGAACCGCGTCCATGTTGATACCGGCTTTGGTGGTGGCCACATTCACCGAGGCACAGACCCGCTGGGTTTCGGTCAAGGCCCTTGGAAGGGCGGCAATAAGGGCTTTGTCCCCTTTGGCCATGCCTTTTTCCACCAGGGCTGAAAACCCGCCGATAAAATCAATGTTGACCTCTTTGGCAATATTATTGAGTTCATGGGCGATCTCAACCATCTGGTCAGAAGAAAAGGGAGCTGCAACAAGGGCGATGGGGCTGATGGAGATGCGTTTGTTTACAACACGAATGCCGTATTTGTCTCCCACTGCATCACAGACGTGGACCAGGTCGGCGGCATGGGAAATGATTTTTTTCCGGATATTTTTTTTAAATACACCAAGGTCATGGCTGACACAGTCAAAGAGGTTGATCCCCAAAGTAACGGCACGGACATCCAGGTTTTCATTCTTCACCATTTCTATGGTGGACATTATTTCATGATCATCAAACATTAAGGTTTCCTGTTCTATGTGGGTGTTAAATTTTATTGATGGCGTCAAAGATATTTTTATGCTGGATACGGATATCCAGGTTCAGTTCCAGGGCTTTTTCCCTCAGGGCCTGGAACATGGCCTGGGCATCCACGCCGGGCACAATTTCAACCTGGTAGGACATGACATTGGCAGTGGGGTCGCTGCCCCCTTTGAATACGGCTTTTAAATTGACAATATTGGCCTTAAAAGCAGCAATGATGCTTGAAAATCTGGCCACAAGCCCTTTTTGATCCGGACCGATGGTGGTGATCAAAAAAATTTCAGGCAGAAAGTCCTCGGTCCCATGGCCGTTGCCTTCCAATCGGTTCACATGGACGGTCAGTCCCGTGTCAACGGTTTTTTCAATAAAGAGCTGCTGCAATTGGCCAAGGGAAAGATCCGACGGGGCTTCAACAAAGAAAAAACCGGCAAACTGGTTCTGCAGAATCATCTGGTTGACATTCTCAAGGTTGCAGTCGCGTTCATACAAAATGGTGGTTATGTGGGAAATAATACCGGGTCTGTCCTTTCCCAGGACAGTGATGATAAGTTTGGTCATTTTTTACCTTTACATTGCCTGTCTTAAAGCCTGAATGGTTTGCCGATAGTCCGGGGTGTTGAAAATGGCCGAACCTGCCACAAAGGAGGTGGCACCGGCCTTGTGTATTTCATGGATGGTCTTTTGATTGACCCCGCCGTCCACCTGGATGACGGCAGAAGAATTTTTTTCTGCCAGCAGCCGTGACAGGGCTGAAATTTTTTCAATACTGGATCGGATGAAGTTTTGACCCCCGAATCCCGGATTGACGCTCATGATCAGGATAAAATCCAGCTGGTCAATGATCCATTCAATGGACGACAGGGGCGTTCCGGGATTTAAGGCAACCCCGGCCTTGACATCAAGGCTTCTGATGAGCTGGAGGCTTCGGTGAAGATGGGGGCAGGCTTCGGCATGGACCGAGATATAATCAGCCCCGGCCCTGGCAAATTCAGGGATCATAGGATCCGGTGTTTCGATCATCAGATGAACATCCAGTTTAAGCGTTGATACCCTTTTGCACGCCTCCACAATAATGGGGCCATAGGTGATATTGGGTACAAACTGACCATCCATGACATCTATATGGATCCAGTCGGCACCGGCCTGTTCAACATTTATGAGTTCTTCGCCCAGACGGGTGAAGTCAGCTGACAATATGGACGGGGCAATTATTCCCATAATAATTCTCCTGTGTCATTGTCCCGGTTCCAGGGATCAATGATGCTTGTTTTTACAAGTTCATGGTCAACAAAAATCTTTATTTTAGTTTTAATTCCCGCAGGAATCAATAGGTGAATATCTTTTCCCGGAGGAAAATAGTCATTGCAAAGATCAAGGGGGACTCCCAGTATATCGCTTTCCACCCTTACGTGTTTTTTTAAAAATCCAAGGGACAGGGGATAGGTTACCAGAATCACTCCCTTAAAATCTACAGGTTCCATTACCAGGCCTTCTGTGGTGCCGTTGGCAATCAGTTCAATGGGCGTCTGGGCAGATACCTGGCTCCCGAATTCAGGGGTTTGGGACAAAACAAGACCCTGGTCAAGCTGGGGGATGTTTTTTGAATGTATCTTAAGCACCTGGAGATCCTGGTCTTCAAGACGGGTTACAGCAGCATTCAAGGCGAGGCCTTTAAGGTCAGGCATTACCTGTGCCAGGGGTTTGGGACCTTTGCTGATCAGAAAACTGCAGGGGAAATTGCTTTCTACCGTGGAAAGGGCGGGCGGGTACTGGGCAATAATATGATCCTTGGGGGTATCGCTGGAATGAACATGGGAAAGGGTTCCCTGGGTGAATTCATTTTTTTCAAGGACGATCAGCGCCTCCCCAAAGGGGACTTGCCGTAAATCCGGAACAACCGCCTGCCTGGGACCCTTGGAAATAGTGATCACCACATCCCTGCCCTTTTTGATGGTGGCACCGGCAGGCGGGTCCTGGAAGGTTACGCCGTATTTGGGAATCGTGTCATCGTATTGGGTACCATGGAGCTTTGGGTTCAGACCCAGGTGGGTTAGTGTCTCGAGTACAAAGAGGATATTTTTCCCTTTAAACTCCGGAATAACGAGTTCCTCGGCGCTTTTGGTAAAGACGCTGATACTCAAATACCCCACAGCACCGGCAAAGCAGAAGGCAATAAAAAAAAGAAATCCATATTGGACAACGGATCTCATGGGGTTTTTTCCTGTCTTTTAAGCCTGGCGATAAAAAAACCATCCATCTGAAGGGTCAGGGGGTAGGTTTTAAAGGAGGTGTCCAGAAAATAATCTTTTCTTTTTTGTAAAAAGGCTGCGATCACCTGCTCATTTTCTTCAGGTTCACAAGAGCAGACGGCATACACCAGGATTCCCCCGGGCTTGACAAAATTTGCAGCAGTATTGAGCATTTTTTTCTGCTGGGCACCCATGCGCAGGACCTCTTTTAAGGTTTGTTTCCATTTGGTGTCTGGATTGCGGCGCATGACCCCAAGCCCAGAACAGGGCGCATCCAGAAGAACCCTGTCAAAATATCCGGAAAAGTCATTCAGGGTTGCCGTTAACAGGTTGGTCTGTTGGACCTGGATATTTTTTATCCCCAGTCGCCGGCATTCAGCCCTAAGGCTGTCAAGCTTATGGGATTCCACATCGGCCGCTACAACCGAGCCCTGGTTGTTCATTAACTGGGCAAGGTGACAGGCCTTGCCCCCAAGTCCGGCACAGGCATCCAGGATGGTTTCCCAAGGCTTGGGGGCCAGAATTTGAGACACCAGCTGGGCTGCCTCATCCTGGACCTGGAAAAATCCCTGGTCAAATCCATCTATTTCGTTCACAGGCTTGCCCGGATTGGAAATATAAATGCCGTCCGGACTTTGCTCCGTATAGCCAATATTAAACGCCTGGGTTTCAAGAAGCTCACCCAGGGCAGTTCTTCCTATTTTTAAGGTGTTGGTCCGCAGGGTTATGGGGGGAATGGTGTTGATGGCACTGCAAAGGGAAAGGCTTTGCTCATATCCATAGGCGGCAACCCATCTTTTTGTAAGCCAGGCCGGCATACTGTACTGGACGCAAATATGGGCAGCCCCCTTTTTATCCCCATCGGGCAGGACAAGGGTATGGCGCTTTTCGTCGGCATTTCTCAGAACCGCATTGATAAAGCCTTGCGCCCCTTTGTTTGTCTGTTTTTTGGCAAGCTCGATACTGGTATTAATGGCGGCAAAGGCAGGAATCCGATCCATAAAAACAAGTTGAAAAAGACCGATTCTTAAAATATAGAGAACCGGTTCGTCCAGTCGTTCAATATTTTTTTTTGAAAAAGACCGGATGATAAAATCAAGATAGCCTCTGTTGCGCAATACCCCGAAGACGATTGCATTGCAGAGATTCCGGTCCTGGCGGGACATGGATTCCAGATCCTTTTTGGCATCGTCAATGCTTTTATCCAGGGTGCAGGTTTTTTTTGCACAGCGCAGCAGAATTTTAAGGGCTGTGTAACGGGCATCCCTGTTCATACCATCTCAAACCTGGCCGGCAGGTCAATTTCATGGCCGCGCAAAAAGGCATCGGCCGACATCCGTTTGCCCGAGGCTCCCATGAGTTCGAGAATCACAATGGCCTTTTCTCCCGTTGCCACATGGATACCGGTTTTGTTGCACTGGTAAATCACCCCGGGATCAAGGGGTGGTCCATGGTCGAGGGCCATTGCCTTAAAAATTTTTAACCGGATGTTATTCAAATGGGTGTAGGCGCCGGGCCAGGGGGTCATGGCATTGATGTGGGCAACAATCTTCTTGCCGGGGCGGGTCCAGTCTATTTTACCGTCGGATTTTTTCAGCATGGACACATAGGTGGCCTGGGAAGGGTCCTGGGGGATGGGGATAAGGGCGTTTTTTCGGCATTGCCGGAGGGTCTCGACGATCAGGTCTCCGCCCATGACCGATAAACGGTCGTGGAGTTCCGGGGCGGTCTCTTCCGGGTCAAGGGGCGTGACAGCTCTGAGCAGCATGTCACCTGTATCCATGCCCTTGGCCATCACCATGGTGGTAATACCGGTTTGTGCGTCCATATTCATCACAGCTGCCTGGATGGGAGATGCCCCCCGGTATCTGGGAAGAAGGGAGCCATGGATATTAATGGGAAAAATTTTGGGAATATCCAAAATCTTTTGGGACAAAATCTGGCCAAAGGCCACCACTACAAAATAGTCGGGGTCGAGGGCCGCAAGCCTTTCCATGCTTTCCGGGGAATTGATATTTTCCGGCTGAAAAACATCGATTCCCAATTTGAGCGCTGCCTGCTTTACCGGGGAAAAACTTAGCTTTTTCCCCCTCCCTTTGGGCCTGTCCGGCTGGGTGACCACAAGGCTTATCTTAAAATCATCCTGAACGGCAAGGGCGTTGAGGCTTGGAACAGAAAACTCCGGGGTTCCCATGAAAATAATATTAAGTGTCTTCATTTTCCTTTTTTAATTCTTTTAAGCGCTTCTTTTTATACATGGCCCGTTTTAAAGGACTGATCCGATCGATGAAAAGAATTCCATCCAAATGATCTATCTCATGCTGCATAATCACCGACAGGATGCCTTCTGCCTCAAACTGGATTTGTTTGCCGTCCATATCCAGGGCTTTGACCGTGACCCGTTCGTACCGTTTCACATTGGCGCGGTATTCCACCACACTCAGGCAACCTTCGTCTTCTGAAATAAAGCTGCCCTGGGTGGCAATGATTTCAGGGTTGATCAGGGCAATGATTTCTTTGATATCTTTCCTGGCCTCAGGATCCATGGCATGGGCGTCATAGACAAGAATCCGTCGGTTAATGCCGACCTGGGGGGCGGCAAGGCCAACCCCAGCATCGTCAAACATGGTTTCGCCCATATCTTGGATCAGCTGCTTGATTTCATCATCTATGACATCTACGGTAACAGAAGGCTGGGAAAGGGATTTTTCAGGATATTTTAAAATATTACGTATGGCCATTTTTTTCCAGAATTTCCTTTGCTATTTCAATATCTTTTCTGATTTGTCCGGACAATTCCCCTATGGAGGAAAATTTTTTCTCGTCCCTGAGGCGTGCCACCATATTGATGCGGATCCTTGAATCATACAGGTTGTGATCAAAATCAAGGATATGTACCTCAATGGTGAACATCTGGTCCCCGAAGGTGGGGGAAAAACCAATATTGGCAACCCCCTGAAACGCCCCTTTTACGGTTTCAACTTTGACGGCATAAACCCCTACTTTCGGGCAAAGTTCGTCATGGAGTTTAATGTTGGCAGTGGGGAAACCCAGCTGGCTTCCGCCCCTTTTTCTGCCCCGGATAACCTTGCCCCGGATCTGATAGTGCCGGCCCAGATATTTCATGGCCTGATCCACATTACCCTCCATGACAATTTCCCGGATGCGGGTACTGGAGATTCGTTCAACTCCCTCATTGGTGTCATTGATCCAGGGAGAGACGATGGTTTCAAAGCCCAGCCGTTTTCCTTCGGATTTAAGCAGGTCTATATTTCCGGTCCTGTCTTTTCCAAAGGAATAATCTTCTCCTATGATGATGCCTTTCATTCCTATTTTCTTCACAAGAATTTTTTCGATGAAATCATGGGCAGTGATGGCTGAAAACGCCTTATCAAAGGGGATACAAATCAGTACATCGATCCCGGATTGTTCAATGAGCTCTTTTTTTTGGTCATACCGGGTGATTAGCGGCGGACTTGAAATCCCCAAAGCCCTCAACGGGTGGGGTTCAAAGGTTACAGCAACGGCAATGCCGCCAATCTCATCGGCTTTTTCCATAACCTGATGAAACAATGCCTGATGTCCTTTATGAACGCCGTCAAAATTTCCGATGGTGATAACAGCATTTTTATACGGGCTGCTAATCAGATCTAAATTTTCGATTAATTCCATGGGTCCCTTTATTTTGGAATAATATAGTCTTGACAATTACCACAAACAAAGATATATAGCCTACCCATCGCTTTTAAGCAATCTTTAATTGATTTCAAAGAAGCGGTGAAGATGTGCCGAAGTGGCGGAATTGGTAGACGCACCAGTTTCAGGGACTGGCGAGCGTATGCTTGTGGGAGTTCGAATCTCCCCTTCGGCACCATCTTT
>JAHIVS010000603.1 GCA_018816605.1 Pseudomonadota bacterium | reverse complement strand
CCGGGTCCAGAACAGGCTCCAACACCTCATAGGAAACCTTGATTTCCTTCATGGCCCGTTCCACCTCTTTTTCCGTGGTACCGGCCACAATGGCCACAGGGTCCCCCACATACCGGACAATCTGGTCAAGGATCAGCCGGTCATAGGGGCTGGGTTCTGGATGGGATTGACCGGCCATGGTAAACCTGTGCCTGGGCACATCCCTGTGGGTGATCACACAGGCGATTCCCGGCATCTGAGCCGCCACCGCTGTGTCCATATCACAAATTTTTGCAAAGGCGTGGGGGCTTCTGAGAAGTTTGACAATGAGGCAGTTTTTGGGGGCCAGATCATCGGTATAAACCGGCTTGCCCGTGACCAGGGCCATGGCATCCACTTTGGGGACGCCTTTGTTGACTATTCGCATGAAAGTTCCCCTTTTCTGGCCCCAAGATACCGCGTTATGGCCCGCATCTGGCCGGCATACCCGGTGCAGCGGCACAAATTTCCGGCAAGATAGTGCCGGATCTGGTCGTCACTGGGATCACTCAACTCCCTTTCCATGGCCAGAACATTCATGATAAAGCCCGGGCTGCAGAATCCGCATTGATCCGCCCCCTGGGCCGCCAGAAACTGCCCGAAGGCTGCGGCCTCCTTTTCCACGCCCTCAATGGTGGTGATCTGTCTGCCCTGGATTCCTGCCGCAAGCATGGCACAGGACAATCTGGGCCTTCCATCCACCCACACCGTGCACAGCCCGCAATTGGTGGTGTCGCACCCCTGTTTGAGGCTTAAAAAGCCCAGGTCCCTGAGAAAATCAATGAGCAAAGAATCGGGTTCAATGTGCCGGGTATACGCTTTTCCGTTAATATCACAGCTTATCTGCATATGGCCTCCACCCCTCTTTTTACCAATACTTTTGCCAGAATCTCCCGGTATTCCCGGGTCCCCCGGGAATTGCTCCCAAAGCTCAGCTCTTCAACCACCTGGTCGCAGGCAGCGGCAATCTGCCCAGCATCGGGTTTTTCTGGCAGCAGGGCAGCCGCTATTGTGGCAAGCTTTGCCCGGGAGGGCCGGGCCCCAAGACTTATCCGCCACCCGTCTTCGCAACAACTGATGGCCGCCGCCAGCACGGGAAAATCTGTGGCGGTCATGCGATGGCTCTGGTAACTGGTTTTCCAGGCCTTTTTTTTAAGGGAGAGCCTGACCAGAATATCCCGTCGGGGGGGCAATTCCAGAAAGGTCTCCAGGGGCAGAATGCCGCCCCGGTAAAGGTGAACTTGGGTTTCTAATGCCAGCAGGGCCGTTGACACATCTGAAAAGCTGAACCGGGAAAAAACACTGCCGCCCATGGTGGCCGCATTTCTGAACTGGACACCGACAATGTGGGAGACGGCATCTGCCAGAACCCTTCCGAAACAGGCGGCCAGTTCGGGACTGGTTTCAATCTGCCGCAGGGTGGTCATGCACCCGATTTCGATGGCCTCTTCTGTCTCGATAATACCATCAAGGCCCAATCGGGACAGGTCAATGCCCGTGTGGTAGCTGTTCCGGCCCATGCGCATCCAGAGCAGCCCGCCCAGAATCACATTGTTCTTGTGTTCATGGAGCAGTTGATCGGCCTGGTCCAGGCTTTGGGCAACTTTATATTCCGTTAATCCAAACACGTTTTGATTTTCCTTATTCCAGATACCAGGGCATCCAGGGTTGAGTGTATCAGTTGGGTGGAAGATTCCCAGGGAACCTCCCGCAGGGTGATCAGGCCGCTTGAAAGACCGTGGGCACTGAGCAACAAGGTCTGAAAAATAATTTCTTTTCTTCTTTCAACAAAAACACCCTGTTCAATGCACCCTTGTATCAAGTGGACCATTCGGGTGACAAACCCGGCCTGCTCCAGGATGTTTCCATAAATTTTTTCATCATGGGTTTCGGTTGCGTCCAGATCTTCATTCATGAAAATTACCCGGAAATGCTCGGGATTCTCAAGCCAGTACTGCACATAGGCTGTGTAATACCTCCGGATGATCTCCACCGGGTCGGTAACGCCCATGGCTGATTTTTCACACCTGTCGTTGACCAGTTTAAAAATATCCAGCCACAGATGGTTTAACAATTCCCTTTTGTTTTTAAAATAATAATAGATGGTTCTTGGGGCACACTCTGCCTGCTGGGCAATTTTCCGGATGGATATATGATCGTAGCCTTCTTCGGCAAAAAGTCTTTTGGCAACCCGGATGATATTGGACCGAATCTCCTGTTTTTTCCCGTGGGACTGAACCGGCCTCCCTCTTTTTTTCTTTTCCATATATTTTTTTGGCATCACTTTTTTTTAGGATGTTAACACATGGGACCCTGGATACTCAACTTCACTCTATATCAAATCATATTTTTTGTAAAAACAGAATAAATTTATTGATACATAATGGAACGCGTTCCATTATATGGAAACAGCCCTGAAAGCCAAGGATGCAGCAGCGGTGATCCTTGAAACGATTCCCGCCACCATGGGCTTTCCCATGCCCGAACAACACTATCTGTCTTGCGTAAAAACCCTGTGTGAAAAATACGGGGCCCTTTACATTGCCGATGAAATCCAGACAGGCCTCGGAAGATCGGGCAAGCTCTGGGCCATTGAGCATTATGGGGTTGCCCCTGATATCCTTGTAACGGCAAAAGGCCTGTCCGGCGGCATCTATCCCATGGCGGCCGCCCTGTTAAACCAAAGGGCCGGGGCATGGCTGCACCAGGACGGGTTTGCCCATATTTCAACCTTTGGCGGATCGGAAATCGGGTGTTACATCGCCAGCAAAGTGCTGGATATTGTCAGTGACCCGGAACTGCTGCAAAGGGTGGATACAATTTCAGCCTATCTTTTAACCCGTCTTAAAGCCCTTCAGGCCACCCATCCCTTCCTGGTTGAAATCCGCCAGAAAGGGTTTATTTCCGGGTTAAAATTTGACGGGGAAATGGCAGGAATTGAAATGTCCAAAGCCCTCTATGACAATGGTATCTGGGCCATGTTTTCAGGATATGATCTGTCGGTCATCCAGTTCAAGCCCTATATGTATACGGACAAACTCCTGGCGGACAAGATAATAGACATCATGGAAAAAGCCATGAATCAATGCCGGGCAGGTTCAACCACATAAAGACAGGCGTGTCACATGCAGATTGACCAGACCCATATTGATGCCTTTGAAAAAAGCCTGAACCCGGTGAAGCCGGAAACCTCCCGCCTGCCGTTTAAAATACTGGGGTATGGAGAAATTTCTTCCATCTTTACCATGGAAAAATACCCGGACATTGTCTTTAAACGCCTTCCTTTTTTCCCGGGAATGCAGAGTGCCCTATCCTACCGGGATCAGTGTGTTGCCTACACAACCCACCTTAAAAACGCCGGCCTGAACCTTCCCGAAGAAGATGGGTTTATCACCCATTCACCCGGCCGCCCCCATGTGCTTTACCTTGCCCAGCCTCTTTTCAACGCCGACACCTTTTGCCATCAGCTGATTCATACCCTTGATCCGGACCAGATCACCCAAATGATTGACACCGTCCTGGATGCCGTGAACAAGGTGCGCCTGTACAATGAAAAGTTCATGCCAAAACTCCAGATTGCCGTGGATGCCCAGCTGTCAAACTGGACATGGCCCGTGGAAAACAACACACGAAAACTATACCTCATTGATACCAGTACCCCCTTTTACCGGATTCAGGGCAAGGAACAACTGGATGTCACACTGGCGGTATTCCCCCCTGGGCCTGCTGTCACCATCGGTTGCCTCGGAAAATATCATCGGAACCCGGGGCACCACCACGGCATCAACCCACCTTATCCTCATGGCCCATTATGATTCCGCACCCGTATCCCTGCTGTATCTGCCCGCCATGGTAAAAAATTTCAGATCCTCCCTTTTCGTCAATTTTTTTTTAATTGTGGCGGCTTTTTGGGTGTCAATTCTGGGCGCTCTTCATATGGGCGGCCCCCTTATTTCATGGGCACGGTGGATACTGGCCCTGTATTTTCTCGTCCAGGGGGTTCTGACGGCATTTGACCATGTCAGATACGGATACACAAACGGTGCCAGTGACAATGCAACCGGCACTGCGGCCGCCATGGTAACGGCCATGCGGCTGTGGGAGAATCCGGTGCCCGGCCTGGGGGTGAGTGTTGTTTTGACCGGAGCCGAAGAAACCGGCAGTCTCACCACCCTTGTCCATGCAAACAAACTGGTGGATGCCGCCATCCTGACAGCAGAAGAAGAGATCCGCTTTCACTGCATCAAAACGGCCACCTGGCATACGGGAGATTTTGATACCATCTGGTTTGCAAGGGCAGGCATCCCCTGCCTGACCCTTACAGCCCAGGACAAAAATGCTGCCATCCCCCATCTTCACCGGCCCGAAGATGTTATTGAAAATTTAGACCCCTTATTGACCCAGCTTGCCGTTGATTTTGCCGAACGCGTCATCAGGCGGCTTCCCAATCAGGCCGAAAATGCCCAGATAAATGCTATTTCACCCCCAGCTGACCCAGGTCAAAGTGCAATTCAATCTCATTAAAAACTTTGCCCTTCCGCCATTTGCCGTTAAATTCAAGTGTCGGCACCACCCAGTCATCCCCTCCGTTGACCTCGACAATTTTCTGAATCACCGATTCCGGCTGTTCTTCTATTTCAATATAGTCAAATTCGATCTGGTTTTTTTTCAAATAATCAACGGTCTGTGTGCAGTGGGGGCACCATTTGGCGCCATATACTTTCAACATAACATCCTCCCTAAAAAAATTGTTGTATGCGTGCATTATAAACACGGTTTGCACCGGCATCAATGGGCCATGTCGCAATTATGACGGTTTTGCCCATACCGGTTAAAATTAATTTGTCATGAATCGCCAGATGGTGTATCATACACATTTTTAACCCCCCTGGAAAAATTCAGTGTTATGGAACATATCTCTTTTGTGACGAGTCTATTGATCGCCATGGGTGCCGTTATCATGGCATTCAATCTTAAAAAATTTCAAGAGATTATCCAATTGGTGAAACACATCTCCCTGGAAGAATTCGACACGCTCAAACATTTCCTCATGGTCCACAGACTGCTCATCGCTTCCTTCCTGTTCGGGTATGTCATTGTTTTGTATGCCGTGAATTCAACAAAATTTTCGCTCGGTAATTTGTTTGTGGGCGTCATCTTTCTATCGGGTGCGACGTTCGTCCTCCTGGGCATCCTTCTGCAAAAAAAAATGATCCACTCCATTGGCCAATTGTATAAAACCAGTTTAACCATCAACGAGAAACTGATCCGGCAACAAGACCACATCACCAACATTTTAAACTCTTTGCCGTGCATCATTGTGGGGTTGGATTCTAAAGGCAACTGCACCATGTGGAATGATCTGGCAGAACGATTCACCGCTATCTCCTACCAGGCTGCAAAAGGAACCCATTTCTCAACCCTCATCCCCGGGTTGTCCTGTTTTGAAACACAGATTAACGACGCGATCAATGGATCAAATGCAAAGTTTGAAAGCAAAATGACACTGGAAAAAGAGGACGCCCAAAAAATCTTCACGGTTTCCATTAACCCCCTCAAAATGCGCAATAGCAATGGCGTTGTCATCAGACTGGACGACATTACAGAAAAAGTAATGCTGGAATATCAGATTATCCAATCGGAAAAAATGATGTCCATCGGCGGACTTGCCGCTGGAATGGCCCATGAGATCAATAATCCCCTGGCCGGTATCATGCAGAACGCACAATTGGTTCATCACCGGCTGACCCAGGAGATCCCGGCCAATGAAAAAGCGGCCATGGAATTGGGCACGACAATGGAGATTATCAAGGCCTTTATGGAAAAACGGGGTATCATAAGCCAGCTTGAGATGATTCATGAGGCCGCCGGTCGTGCGGCAAAAATCATTGCAAACATGTTGGGCTTTGCCAAAAAAAGCGATTCCGTCAAGCAGGAACACAACCCCATTGAACTGATTGAAAAATCGATAGAACTTGCCAAAAACGATTTTAACCTGAACAAAAAATATGATTTTAAACAAATCCAGTTGATTCAGGATCATAGCCCGGATATTCAAACCATTTTATGTGAAGAGAGCAAGATCCAGCAGGTCCTCTTGAATTTAATAAAGAATGCTTCCGAAGCCATGCAGATGGAACCTATCAGAAAAGAGTTTCCCAAAATCATTTTCCGCACCCGCAAACACCATGATCGGGTGTGTATTGAGATACAAGACAACGGTCCCGGCATGGACCCGGAAACACAAAAACGGATATTTGAACCTTTTTTTACGACCAAGGGGGTTGGACAAGGAACCGGACTTGGGTTATCGGTTTCCTATTTTATCATTGTTGATGACCATGGGGGAGAATTGGCCGTGGAATCCATTCCCGGAAAAGGAACAACCTTTATCATCCGGCTGCCGGTATACTGAACCCAGAAAAGTGACCCATTCACTCATACCGGGAAACCAGGGTTTCAAGATACCGGGACTTCACCTGGGCGCTGTTCAACGGGGTGATCACCCGCCGGGCCAGGGGGACAAGCATCAGGCTGCCTTCCGGACATGCCCGGACGCACAGACCTCAGCCCGTGCAATCCGCCCGGTTTATTTCAGGAATAAAATTGGAGGTGTGAACCGGGTTGGAAACAGCGAATCTGCGGGCCGCAATCATGGCCTGTGCCAGCAGGGCCATCCCCTCCGCCCCATCCACCTTTCGCGCATGGCCGTATTTTATCAGGGACCGGGCCGAGGT
>JAHIVS010000602.1 GCA_018816605.1 Pseudomonadota bacterium | reverse complement strand
TGGACCCCTATCTGACCATCATTGCCATGGGCTATCTGATACGGGTTCTGGCCCTTTTCCAAAAAACATCCGATGCAGACAACTATGCCCAGAAGGCCATGGCCCTGTTGGCCGGCCTGGAGGATGAAGCCTCCCTGAAAATGGCCCGGGGCTGGATCCATGTGGCCCAGGGGTACCGATATGTTTTTTCCGGCGGATACCGGAAGGCCATGGAACTGGGGGAGGATTCAAAGAACTTGTTTGAATCGGTCCAACAATACCGGTTTCTTTTTTCCAGCTATTTTCTGATTTCCTATTCCTGTTTCTACCTGGGACTTTTTTCCAAGGGAATGGCATCTGCAATGGAAGGGCTTCAAATCGCCAGGGGAAAAGGGGTATATGACGAATATTCCGAGTTTCTGCGATTGCTGCGGGCAAAAAATTGTCTTGAAATGGACACGATCCCACAGAATCAGCTGGACCAGGCTTTTGAGGATTGCCAAAAAAGCCTGCAATCGTTTGCAGGCAGTGCTTTTCCCGGCGGTGTGGCCCAGGCCTATCTGGTATTGCACCGGGCCTATCTTCGGAAAGGTGATATTTCGGGTGCTGAACAGAGTCTGCGCAGGGGAATGGAGGCTGTCAGGGTCAATGATATGCCCCTGATCAAGAATGAACTCCAGGTGGCCTTGTCCCAATTGCTGTTCTTTGAAAAGAGAGGGGAAAATGAAGCCATGGTGCTTTTAAGGGATGCCGAACAAAACCTGGTGTATTCAGGATGGCATATTTGCTGGGTATCCAGAATATTTGCCCGTTATTATTGGGAGCGGGGTCACAGGGAACGCGCCTATGAGTATATGGTCTGCGGCCTTAAGATCAGTGAAGAGGAATCCTTTGATGCCTGGATTGTCCGTGAATCGGACTGGGGTGTTCCCCTTCTTGTGGAATTGCTCTCCATGGGAAGCATGAAATCCTATCTTCAAAAAATTTTAGTGACAATGGGTGCCAAGGCCCAAACCCGGATGATGGGACTTCAAAACCATAAAAAGCCGGCCATCAAAAAAACAATTGCCGAAATCATGGCCCTGATGCCCAGGCTGCCCGCCCCACCCATCAGGGTATGCTTTTTTGAGCAATTCAGGCTTTTTGTGGGGGAAAAGGAGATTCTGGCCAACAAATGGAAGAGCAAGAAGGCCAGAACCCTTTTTAAATACCTTGTGGCCATGCGTCACAAAGGGTATCTGGACAGGGAAATCTTAATGGAGCTGTTGTGGCCGGATGAAGATCCCCAAAAAAGCGCCCTGCGGTTCCATGTGGCCATGGCCGCCCTGAGGAAAACCCTGGAGCCCTGTCTGTCAAAGGGCGTCAGGTCCTCTTATATCCTGAGGTCCGGTCAGTCCTATCGCATCGATATCAAGGAAAACGGCCGTGTGGATATCGAATCGTTTGCAAACCAGGTCGCCCTGGGAAAAAAGGCCAAAGACAGCGAAACCGCCATGGCGCACTACCAAAAAGCGGTGACCCTTTACCAGGGGGATTTTCTGGAAGAAGACCTTTATGAGGACTGGTGTGCCCCGGAACGGGAACGGTACAAGCAGACCTATCTGATGGTCTTAAAAAAAGTCATTGAATACCATGAACTTAAAAAAAATTATTCCGATTGTATTGTCGCGGCCAATACCTATCTCCAAAATGACAGATATGCCGAAACCATCATCCGGCAATTGATGACATATTATGCATTGACCGGAAACCGGCCCATGATCACCCACATCTATGAAAAATTTGAACAAACCATACAAATGGAGCTCAATTGCGGGGTGAGCCGGAAAACCAAACAATTATACACCCAATTGGTTTCTGCCTGAAAGATCCCTGGAACCCCGTTGCTAAAAATTAGCTTTTGTTTTTTTTTGTTTTTGTGTAGGTTTGCTTTCCAGGGGTCGGAAAACAAACAATGGCAATGGATATAAGGGATGGGATATGGCAGCAATAATCGGGTGTTCCAATCGAATTCTGGAAGTGGATCTGCAAAAACAAACAATGGCCACCTATATGGTGCCGGAAGGCTTGCGCCGACAATATCTGGGTGCCAAGGGTTTGGGGTTAAAGCTGCTCTATGACCGGATGACACCGGGGGTGGATCCTTTGGGGCCGCAAAATTTCATTGCGCTTATGCCCGGGGTTCTCATGGGGACGGGGGCGCCCTGTTCAGGGCGGTTTGAAGCCATTACCAAATCCCCCCTCACCGGCATCATGGTCGCCTCTTCCTGCGGCGGCCCCTTTGGCATGTCCCTTAAAACAGCCGGATGGGACGGCCTGATCATTACCGGCAGGGCGGATGCCCCCACCTATCTTGACATTACGGACCAGGGGGTTGCGTTCAAGGATGCCGCCCTTCTTTGGGGAAAAGAGATTCCGGATGTCCAGGCCATTCTGGATTCAAAAACATCCAAATCCCTTGTCATTGGCCCTGCCGGGGAAAATGGGGTGCGGTTTGCCAACATGGCCGCAGGACACAGATTTTTAGGCAGGGGCGGTATCGGGGCGGTGATGGGGGCTAAAAATCTCAAGGCCATTGTGGCAACCGGCGGCAGCTTTTCTGTCAAACCCCATGATCCGGACCGGTTTAAACGCCTGTGCAAGAAGGCCACCCGGTACATCAACCAGAACCCCCTGAGTGGTGACCGGTATCGAAATTATGGCACCAGCGCCAATGTTGCCCCCTGTAACCAGGCCATGATCCTGCCGGTGAACAATTTCCAGGACGGCCGGCATGATGCGGCAAAAAACGTGTTTGGCGAAACCATGGCCCAAGACCATGGTACCGTTCATCATACCTGTAAGCCCTGCACCATCCGCTGCGGCCACAAGGGAAAGTTCGCAGGCAGGGAAATGTCGGCACCCGAGTATGAAACCATCGGACTTTTGGGAACCAGCCTGGGGATTTTCGACCTGGATTTGATTGCCCAATGGAACCAGGTCTGCGGTCGCCTGGGAATGGATACCATTTCAGCAGGCGCCACCCTTGCCTGGGTCATGGAAGCGGCGTCAAAGGGGCTTGTAAAAAGCGATCTTGCCTTTGGGAAGGCTGCCGGCATTGAGCCGGCCCTTGAAGATATGGCGTTCATGAGGGGGTTTGGCGCCCAGATGGCAATGGGCACAAGGGTGTTATCGGAAAACTACGGCGGCAGGGAATTTGCCATCCAGGTCAAGGGACTTGAGATGGCCGCCTATGATCCCAGGGGATCATTTGGCCAGGGACTGGCCTATGCCGTGGCCAACCGGGGGGCCTGCCATCTGTCCGCCTATATGGTGGCCCAGGAGGTCTATCTTAAGTTGCTGAAACCGGATTCAACATTTGGCAAGGCCAAATGGGTGAAGTTTTTTGAAGACCTGACCTGTTGCATCAATTCCCTCCAGACCTGCCAGTTTACCATGTTTGCCTTCCTTCTGGAGCCGCCTTTGTCCAAATACACGCCCAGACCCCTGCTGGCACTGCTCATGCAATATTTGCCCGACCTTGCCATCCGGCTCATTGATGTTTCCTTGTACCGTGGCCTGTGGAATGCGGTCACGGGCATCCGGCTGTCCCAAAAAGAGTTTTTACGGGCCGGCGAGCGGATTCATGTTTTGGAGCGGCTCATGAACACAAGGGAGGGCATTGATTCCAAGGACGATGTGCTGCCGCTGCGCCTTCTGGTCCGGGGACGGGCATCGGATGGTCAAAAAAAGGTGGTGCCCCTGGAAAAAATGAGGGCCCGGTATTACCGGGTCCGGAAATATGATGAAAAGGGCATTCCCCGGACAGAAAAATTAAAACAATTGGAAATTTTATGAGCGAATGGCTTGGAAAGGAAAACCAGGGAAAAATAGAGACGGAAATAGATAAAAACATGGCTGTAGAATCTGATCGGGAGATTTTTGTGGAGATCCAGCGAACCCAGATACTGGTGAAGAATCTGTTCACCAGTATGCCGGCCACCCCTGTCAATGCCATCATCCTCGTGATCATTCTCTGGGAGGTGATCCCCAGGAACAGCCTTGTCGCCTGGTGCCTGATCAACATTGCCTTTGTTTTGGTCCGGTATGTCGTGATCGGCCTTTTTTTTATCCCCACAGCCGTCCTCTTTACCCTTGGAACACAGACCACAACCTCCATGGCCTTTCTCGGACTGATCTTCTTTGCCGTCATGTCGATGAATGCCAGGAGGATGTGGTCGGCGGCATCGGGGTTCACCACCTTTTTTATCTGGTGGACAAGGCGCTCTATGTTGCAAAGGAAAACGGCCGCAACCTTGCCGTTAAGGTGAGCTGTACCGAGCAAGACAGCCGGGATCCCCTCTTTATTGAAGCGATTCCCAAAGATTTGAAAAACGCCATTGATACCGGCAAGATTTTGTTTGAGTTCTGATCCTGAATCGGCCCCCTAAGGAGGACTGCGGTCAGGGCAGGCAGATTTCAAAGGTCAGTCCTTCGTCCGTGTTGTATGCCCGTATCTGTCCCTTGCACCGCCGGACCTGTTTTCTGGCAATGGTCAATCCCAGGCCTGAACCGGGTGCTGTATTTCCCCGGGTCCTGTAGAAGGGCTTGAATATCATTTCGAGTTCCCCGGCATCCAGGGGAGGGCAGGTGTTGGTGACGGTGAAGACCAACCCCTGCCCGGGGTCGGGAAGGGTGCGGATCAAAATTTTTCCGTTTTGACACGTGTATTTTACGGCATTGTCCAGCAAATTGGAGAGAACGGATTTGAGAACGGACGTGTCCTGGCTTACCCGGAACGGGGAAAGGATATCCAGTTCAACTCCGATGTTCTTTTGCCAGAGCTGGGAATGGTATCCATTCAGCTCTTTGGCGATAAATTCTTTAAAATCAAAACTTTCCAGGGACAATGCAGATTCCTGGTAATCAATTTTAGACAGCTTGAGGATGTGATCGATCAGGGTATCCAGGCTCTGGATATCGGCTTCCATATTTTGGATATACCGGTGGATATCTGCCCTGGCACGCTCTGTTTCCAAATGGTCCAGTTTGTCCAGGATCAGTTCCTTGGACACCCGGATACGGGTAAGGGGACTTCGCAGTTCATGGGAAACATTGGCAGACAGATCCTTGCTGCCCTGGATCAGTTTTTCCAGCTTGTCTGCCATGAAGTTAAAGGAATGGCCCAGTTTGGCGATCTCATCATGGCCCTTGATATCTGTTCTGCAGGCCAGGTTGCCGTTTGCAAATTCAAGGGCGGACCGGTTCAGCTGGTTGACCCGCCGGGTGATCTTCCTGGCAAGGGGAATGATTAAAAGCGCCACCACCCCGCCGACGATGAAGATGCCTAAAAAAAACAGCCCCTCGGGCCGGTTCTGGTGCCGGGTATCATAATACAGATGCAGCCGCAGTTCGTTGTGGCCGGCTTTTATGGGAACAACGGCATAATATTTTGTCCATTTCCGGATAAAATGGTAGAGGGTGATCCCGTTTTCATGGTGAATCTGCCGATGAAATCCTTTCTGGGGGATATGGATGGGATCGGTAAATGTTTTTATCAGGAGCCCTTTTTCCAGGTCATCGATCCATATTTTAGTATCAAATAGGGTGGAAAAAATTTCCAGCTGGGTTTTCAGGTCCGGGTTCTGCTCAACGGGCAGTAAGGGGTGGGCATCTATTTTGTCCTGGACCATCTGCTGGAAAATCTGAAGTTTGGGGAAGGCTTTCCTGTCAAGATGATCCCGGAAGGATCTTCCCCCGATGGTGACGAACAAGGCAAGGATCAGGGCCAGTGTCACCAAAAGGATTCCGAAAAAAGAGAGAAGAATTTTTATGTACAAGCGTTCGAGTTTCATGGGCTGTCCACAAACATATAGCCGGTTCCCCAGATGGTTTTGATCCGTTTGGGGGACCCTGGATCTGATTCGATTTTGGCCCGCAGCTTGCTGATATGGATATCAATACTCCTGTCAAAGACCATAAAGTCTTTTCCCTGGGAAAGATTCATTATCTGGTCCCGGCTGAGGACGGTGTTGGGGCTTTTCATCAATACTTCCAGGATATTAAACTCAGTGGTGGACAAATCAATGGTTTTTTTCCTGACCTCGATGGTGTGGGCCGCCCGGTTCAAGACCATGTCGCTGCACCGGATGAAAAGAGTATCTCCGGGATCTTCCGCCGTCAACAGGTCCTGGCGCCGGAGAATGGCTTTGATTCTGGCCAGAAGCTCCCTCGGGTTAAAGGGCTTGGGCAGGTAATCGTCGGCCCCAAGCTCCAGGCCGATGATCCTATCGGTATCATCTCCCTTGGCCGTCAACATGATCACCGGGAGGGTATAAACCTTTCGAATATCCTTTAACACTTCAAGTCCGTCTTTTCCCGGCAGCATGATATCCAGAATGATCAGGTCCGGGGTTTTCTCTTTGATCTCATCCACGGCATGGTTGCCTTCAAGGGCATGGGATACGGCAAATCGGTTTTCTTCCAGATATTCTTTGAGCAGGTGTATTAATCGGATGTCATCATCAATGATCAGGATTTTTCGGGTCATGGCCTTTTCCTTTTTTTCCCCCTTTTACAATGAAAATTCATCATTTTACAAGTTGGAAAAACAATTTCTACAATTGGGGATGCACAGTTCAACAAGCCTTTCCAGGGGAAAACCTGTTTTCCCATCCAGACCTTCGCTTCGGGCAAGGGGCCCCTGTCCTGATCTGGCTTGAACTAAAGGGTCTGGCCGTAAAATAGACCTGCCGGGTGAAGGCGTTCCTTAAGGTTTCGGCCAGAGATCGTAAAAATGGTGGACCGGTCCGTGGCCTTTTCCGGTCTGGTAATCAGCCCCTGCAGCAAGGGCGCCCATGATATAGGCTTTGGCTTTTTTTACGGCGGTTTCCAGGGCCATCCCCCTGGCCAGGTTCGCGGCAATGGCCGATGAAAGGGTACAGCCGGTGCCGTGGGAATTGGGGGTGTTCACCCGTTTTGCAAAAAGTTCGGTCATGGTGTCCTGCTCTCTTTGGTACAGAAGGTCGCAACTGTCGTCGCCCATCAGATGACCGCCCTTTACCAGCACATTGGCAGATCCGAATCCGGCAAGATCCCGGGCAGCCCGGGCCATATCCGCCTTGCTTTCAACGGGCCGGCCCAGGAGCACCGATGCCTCGGGGAGGTTGGGGGTGATAAGGAAGGCCAGGGGAAGAAGCAGTTCCTTCAGGGCCTCTACCGCATCGTCCTGGAGAAGCTTGTCTCCGCTTTTTGAAATCATCACCGGGTCGACGACGATATTGGGGCAATTCCACTGGGCCATTTTTTTTGCCACGATCTCAATAACCGCCGGCGAGTGCAGCATGCCGATTTTTACGGCATCCACCCCGATGTCGTCCATGACGGCATCGATCTGCTGCCCGATAAAGGCGGGCGGGGCAGGAAAAATACCGGTTACCACCCGGGTGTTCTGGGCCGTGAGGGCGGTGATGGCGGACATGCCAAAACAGCCCAGGGCGGAAAATGTTTTCAGATCTGCCTGGATACCGGCACCGCCGCCGCTGTCCGAGCCGGCGATGGTCAATGCCCTGAAATAAGGTTTCATGGTAAAGTCTCCTGTGAAGGTCTGGCGTTTTCAAATTGGGCGCAAAGTTCCCGGGCCGCCCCAAAGGGGTCCAGGGCCGAGCAGACGGCAGAGACCACGGCAATGCAATGGGCTCCCGCCCGGATCACCGGCGCTGTGTTTTTGGCATTCAGGCCGCCGATGGCCACCAGGGGATGCCGGGAATAGGCCTTTATCCGGGCAAGCCCGTCAAGGCCCCAGGGCGCCTTGGTATCTGTTTTGGTGGGCGTGGGAAATATGGGGCTGACCCCTAAATAATCAAGGGCAAGGTCCTGGGCCGCCACGACATCTTCCCAGGTTTCAACGGACAGGCCGATGAGGGCCCGGGGCCCCAGAAGTCGTCTGGCCATTGAATAGGGCATGTCCGTCTGGCCGAGATGCACCCCGTCTGCCCCGACTGCCAGGGCAATGTCCACCCGGTCATTGATGATCAGGGGAATCCGGGCAGGCGCCAGGATGGTTTTGAGTCCCTGGGCCCGGGCAAGAAAGCTCCGGGTGTCCAGGTGCTTTTCCCTGAGCTGGACACAAGAGATGCCTGCCTGTACCGCCTTTGCCACTATGGTTTCAAGCAAATGATGGGTGCAGGCCGACGCGTCTGTCACCAGGTAAATGCCTTCCATTTTTAAGCATCTCCAAGCTTCAGCCAGGCGTGGATATGGGTTTCAGACAATTGGTAAAGGGTGTCGATGAAATTGAGCTGGAGGCTGGCAGGTCCATTGGCTGTCCGGGCGGCCATTTCCCCGGCAATGCCCATCACAGCCATGGCGTGGGCGGCTGCCATGGGAAAATCGGGATTGATGGCGGCAAAGGCCCCGCACAGGGCAGTGGCGGTGCACCCGAGACCCGTAACCCGGGGCATCATCTCATGTCCGTTTTTTATGGAGATCATGGCATCTTGGGACACAATATAGTCGGTTTCTCCGGTGATGCAGACCACAGCGCCAAAGTCCCGGTTCAATTTTCTGGCCGACTCAATGGCCAGATCCGGTGCCAAACCGGAATCAACCCCCCTGGTGGCTGCGGTTGCTTCACACAGGGCCATGATTTCCGACCCGTTTCCCCGGATGATGGCGGGAAAAGCGGCATGGAGAAGATCCCTGGCTGTATTTGTCCTGTATGGGGTGGCTCCCGCGCCAACCGGGTCCAGGACAATGGGGATATTTTGTTCTTTTGCCCGGGCAGCGGCCGTGAACATGGCACTGATCCAGGGATCACTCAGGGTGCCGATGTTGATGACCAGGGCCCTGGCAATGTTGACCATGTCGGCAGCTTCGTTCCGGGCATGGGCCATGACCGGGGATGCCCCCAGGGCCAGCAGGGCATTGGCGGTCGTGTTCATTACCACATAGTTGGTGATATTATGGACCAGGGGGCTTTCTTGACGGATGGTTTCAATATCCTTCCATATGCCGGACGGGGTGATGGTCATGGACGTCTCCTTTTTTAGCAATTAAAAGCACACTCCAGGTTACCAGGCATGAATCAGATCTTTTGCCGTAACCCTGTTTTTGATGAGCCCGTGTTCGAGGGCAAAATCGGCAAATGTCTGCCATTTTGCCCCATCGTGGCCCAGGGTGTCGGCAAAATAGGGCCGGGTCAATACAAAGGCTTGGGTCTCAATCTTTCTGTCCGCCTGGGGCAGGGCCGAAAGATACAGGGCCAGGGCCTTGTCCGGATGGGTTTTTGTATAGGCAAGGGCCTTTTCAATGGCTGTTACAAATCCTCGAATTTTTTCATGTTTTTCGTTTAATGCCCCGGGACCGCATACAAAAATCAACTCTTCATAATCCGGGATTCCATATTTTTCCAGTTCAAAAAACTGGGCCTTATACCCGTGCTGGGCCATACCAACGGTTTCATAGGTTTTAAAGGGACCCATAATGGCATCCACCTGGCCTGCGACCAGGGCCGGCAGAATGGTAAACCCTACGTTTACAGGGGTATAGTCCTTTATCCGGTTGATGGACGCAAAGGCTTCAAGCATCACATCCATAAGGCCCGGCACGGTATAGCCTATTTTCTTCCCGGAAAGGTCGGCAGGCGTCTGGATGCCTTTTCCCTCAAGAAAGAGCAGGGTGGTCAGGGGGTGGACGACCAGGGGGCAGACGGCTTTTATATCAAGGCCCTGGTCTGCGGCAATAATGGTCTGGGGCTGGTAGGAAACGGCAATATCCACATTACCCGAGGCGGCAAGTTTCAGGGCGTCGGATGTCTCCGAAGGGCTGATGATCTCCACTTCAATTCGGCTGTCTGCAAAATACCCCAATTGTCTGGCCACGTAAATGGGCAAATGGTCCACATTGGGAAACCAGTCCAGCATCAGGGTGAGTTTGTCGCCTGCCCAGAGAGAAGGGCAGAACACGAGTGAGCCCAGGACAAGTAAACTTAAGATGCGTTTTTTCATAGGTTTTTTCCTTAAAATTATGGTTGTAGTAACCGGCTTTTCTTTACCATTGCTCTGGTATCATTTCCATTGCACAAATTTTTTTTCCAGCAGTCCCACCAGGACCCACATGCCAAGCCCCATGGCCGCAAGCCACAGAATGGCGGCAAAAACCAGGTCTGTCTGGAGCCGGGCATTGGACTGGATCATGAGATATCCAAGTCCCTGCTGGGCCCCCACCCATTCGCCGATGACCGCCCCGATTGTGGCCACGGTGACGCCCACCCTGAGGCCGGCAAAAAACTGGGGCAGGGCCCAGGGCCAGTAAAGCAGTGTGAGCCGGTCATAAAAAGAGGCTCCCATGAGGCGGAACATCACCCGAAATTCAGGGTCGCAGCTTTTAAATCCCGCCAGCAGGCTGATGGTGATGGGGAAAAAGATGATGATCCAGGCCATGAATACCTTGGAGGCAATTCCATATCCCATCCACACCACCAACAGCGGGGCAATGGCAAAAACCGGAATGGCCTGGGATGCCACCAGAAAGGGGGCCAGGGCTTTTTCCAGCTCAGGTTTTGCAAACATGGCAATGGCAAGGGGGATGGCCGTGGCCAGGGCCAGAACGATGCCCAGGACAATTTCAGACAGGGTGGTTGCGGCATGGGGAAGAATCAGGGGTGCCTTGTGTATGGCTGCGGCAAAGATCCGGGTGGGGGGCGGAAGGATAAAAACCGGTATTTCCAGCAAATGGGTGATCCCTTCCCAGAAAACCAGGATCAGGATCACCAGGCCCGGGGCAATCAGCCTATCGGTTTTCACAGGTCAGATCCTTCTCAAGCTGTTCGAGCATATAGGCTTTTATTTTCACCAGGGCCGGATTACTGAAATGCCGGGGTTTTGGCTGGTTCAGGACAAAGCGCTCTTTTATGGTCATGGGCTGGGGGCTGAGCAGGCAGATTTCGTCGGCCAGAAGCAGCGCCTCTTCAATATCATGGGTGATCATGAGAATGGTTTTTTTGAATTCGGTCTGGAGCAGCAATAACAGGGATTGCAGGCTTCGACGGGTAATGGCATCCAGGGCGGACAAGGGTTCGTCCAGCAGGATCAGATCCCGGTTGAACATCAGGGTCCTGACCAGGGCACACCGTTGGCGCATGCCCCCGGAGACTTCATGGGGATAATGGGATTCATAACCGTTCAGCCCCAGGCGGACAAAGAGTTTTTGAGCAGCCAATTGCATCCGCGCCATGTCCTGTCGTCCGGTTCTGGCCGGCAGCAGGGCATTGTCCAAAAGGGAGAACCAGGGAAGGAGCAAATCCTTTTGCTGCATATAGGCGGCATGGCGGCCCAGGTGGGCCACCTTCTTATTTTTCCAGGAAATCATTCCTTTGTCCAGGGCCATGACACCGGTCAACCCGTCAAACAGAGTGCTTTTCCCGCATCCGGAAGGCCCCACCAGAACCTTAAATTGTCCCGGATCCACCACCAGGTCCAAATCTGAAAAGATTGGCTGGCGGTTATAAAATTTTGTTGCACCTGATACCTGAAGCATATCCATATAATTTTTATTAAAAGACATGGTTAAAATAAAGGGTCTGACACTTTTTTTGTTTCGGCAAAATATGGATATAAACGGGCGGATAGAAATCCCAAGAAAAGAAAGCAAAGCATGACTTTCCTTCGCCAGAATTATCTGGAGCAGGTTCCAGGGGTCGAAACACAGGTTTCCTCTCAGCCGATCCTTATCGACTCCCCCAGCCTAGCACTGCATTTTGCACTGGTTCCCCAGGAAACTAACACGGGAATCAAGCATTTGTCAATCCTTGGGCAGGGCAGATGCGGGGCAAGCGCATGTAGAAATTGAATCGATACCACAAACCCTGCATCAGAAGGGCAAGGAGCATTCCGCCGCTTCAGCTCTTTCCGCCACCGCTGCCGGTATCTGTGACATATTGTTGTATGTATACAAAATTACCGGATTGGTTTGATCCCACTGACGCTCACGATCCTCGTCATCCCGAAGGATGGAGTAGTGTTCTCCGTTCATGGACATCCACAGATTTCTGTCTTCCTCTGGGTCGCGTTCGTTCCCGTCTTGATCTTCTCCGTCATCATAGGCTATGAATTCTTCGACATATGCTGACTGCTCGGCTTTTATAAATTTCCGGATATGGTGGTTCAGGGTCATCCGGTTATCCCCCCTGCCGATCTTTTTGATGGCAACGTCGGCATACCCAAGATCCAGGATGCGGTATATCTTGGCCAGGCTGGCCGCCTGATCCAGGGTGATCCCGAGAAATTTCTGCATATTTTCAACCCTTAAGTGGCTCGGGATTGAGCACGCTCCCGGGATTGTAAATATCCAATTTAGATATCTTATGCCAGGCAACATTCATCAACGCGAAAATTATTGATCGACAAAATGAGATTGGAACCCTTCAAAAAAAACTTGACAAGGTAAACTGAATAAACCAGTATAGTTTTATGTTTAACTCGAAGTCCCAAGATGAAATGATTTACGAAAGGGTTTTGAACGCCACCCGGAATCTGTTGTCCACCCGAGGCGTAAAGGGCTGGAATATGGATATGCTTTCCCAGAAAGCCAATCTGTCAAAACGCACCCTTTATAAAATCATTGGAACCAAGGAGAAAATTGTAGGGGATGTGATCATCCGCTATATTCAGGGCATCCAAAGGGAAATAGCGGTTATTGTGGGCCAGGAACAGGATTTTCTGAAAATCACGGAGGAAGTGCTGGTCGCCTATCCAGGTATGCTTAACACAAATCTAACCGAAGTAATCCCAGACATTTTTCATGAGTATCCAGGCATTGAAGCCAAGGTTCTGGGGCACCAGGATGAACTGACCCAGAGAATACTTGATTTTATCCGGGAAGGAATGGACAGGGGGGTTTTGAATAACGAGATGACCCCTGAAGATATTTTTGATGTATTGCGGGCGTTGGTGCATTATTACACCACAACATCCAGAAGCAGTCAAAACATGGCGGACAGACTGAAAAAGGCATTTCACCTAACGGCCTATGGCTTTGTTAAGACCCAGGTTGACAAGGGGTAAGGATCGGCTCCAAAATTACTTAATTAAAACTCTGAACGCTTTTAAAACCGGATCTGTGGAGTTTTTTTGGCCTTAAGGTAAACTAAATAAACGTATACAGTATATTAAATACCATGAATGAAAAATACGATTCAAAAAAAATGAAACCCATCTGCAACGGACTTCAGCACATCGGAATCGGGGTTTCCGATATGACAAGCACCGTTGAATTCTACAGCCGGGTGTTGGGTTTTCGTTTCCACCTGGGCTCCCTTATCTTCCACGCGGAAGAACTGAGGCCTATGATGGGGCGCGCTCCCCGCCTGCACATAGTTAATCTGGCCCATCCAGCCGGCGGACCAACGCTTGAATTTTTTCTGCTCAAGGACGGTAACCCCGCCTATGGGGAAGGATGCCGAGCCATGAATTTTCCCCCTATTTGCGAACTGGGTCTTGCTGTCAGTGGTGCCTGGGCGTTGGCATCAGAGATGAGCAGGCGCTATGGAATATCAATTTTGAAAAAGTTTGATTCGGGCGCCACCGGAGAAACTGCTTGGAAATCCGTGCTTATTGAAGGGCCGGACAGGGTTCGAATAAGGCTCATGGAAACTTCATTGCCTGGCTCTGTTGAAAAAGCAGGGAGAATTTTTGGCATTTGCCATATGGGGGTAAACGTCTCGAATCTGGAAAAGGCCTCAGTTTTCTACTCCAGCCTGGGTTTTAATTTAACGATCCGGGAGGAGGTCATGGCTCATCCCCAATCTGGAAATAAAACCATAGTTCGCACACTGGGAAGAGCCTCAAAATTCACATCTGCACTTTCATCTTTGGATGGAGGGCAGATTCTGCTGTTTCCGCGGCCACGGGAATCAGGGCCAATTCCGGACGTCTCTGACCGCTTTGGAACTCCGGGCATAACGGAAATAGGTCTGGATGTGGATGATGTGGATTCGGTTTATCAGTATGGGTTGGAAAATGGCGCAAGACCTCTTGTGCCGCCTAGACCTTTTGACTGGGGATGGGGGCCATGCGGAAAGCTTGCATATGCGGCAGGTCCAGACGGGGCGGTATTGGAATTTGTCAGGTTGGACAGTTCTTTTCATTTGCCCCCCAAATTGCTGGATTTGTGTATCATCCGACCCATGAGATGGCTGAACAGGAAAGGTGTGCTATGAAAAACTTCTTTGAGGAGATACTTCAGTTTTGGTTCATGATTCTCCGGTCTGTTTTCAGCCTGATAGCAATGCGTGCTTCCATTGCCAACGACCTGTTGGAGGAGACGGTTGTGTTGTCCCAAAGCGGTCGTGAATACAAGGTTTTTAGAAGATCTTTTTTTAATGGCTTCCCTGGCACAAGTCATAGTCCGGCAGCCGTTTATGAAGTTGAGTTTACCTTTAAGAGGAACATGAGTCAAACGGCCACCTTGGTGACGCTGCCTTTTTTTGCAGCTTTTCCAGGCCTTATGGAAAAACTGTGGATGGAGGGCCCTGAACCAGGCGTTTTTGCAGGAATGTACTTTTTTAAATCGCGCATTGACGCCCAGCGCTATTCGGCTTCCATGGCTCAAAAATTCATCTCGGCCATGGCCGTTCCAGGTACGTATCACAAAAGTATTTGGAATCTTTCCAATCATCCCATGAAACAAAGAAAGAACTGAGGAGGTTAAATGTTGGATTTTACATTCACGCCTGAAGAACAGGCCATGCAAAAGGAACTCAAGAAGTTATGCCGCAATGAGATCAGGCCAAGAGCCTGGGCCGTGGATCGCGACCCACAGCATAATTTTGACATGGATATGGTGCGCATACTTGCCGAGAATGAATATCTTGGCATGCTGACTCCCGAAGAATACGGAGGGGCTGGCGCTTCGTTCATGTCCCTGGGGCTGGCCACTGAGGAGCTGGCGTATTCTGATGCCGGGGTGGCCACATCAGTTGGAATCTGTTGGGCAATGCAGCTTATGCTCATATTGGAAGGCAACCCGTATCACATGGAAAAATATCTTCCCATGCTCAGCTCACCCAAAGGAAATTTGGCGGCCCTTTCCACCACCGAGCCCGGAGGGGGTTCGGATCAGCTTTCCCTCGCACGGTTCAGGCCGGGGTTCACTCAGACAACGGCTGTTCGCAACGGTAATCACTACCTTGTCAATGGGTCAAAACAGTTCACAACAAATGGAGGATTGGCAGACCTATATCTGGTATACGCCACCGCCGATGTTGAAGCGGGTCATGAAGCAACCCTTCAGTTATTGGTGGAGGGGGATGCTCCAGGAATTTCCTTTGGACCGTTTGAAGACAAGATGGGGCAAAGGGCCAGTCCCACGGCTTGTGTTTATTTTAAGGATGTGAAGGTTCCTGTTGAGAATCTATACGGTGAGGAAGGTAAGGGCTTGGAATATAACGAAAAGCGACTTATGCCCCTTTCCAGAGGAGCGGTTGGCCTGATTGCAGTGGGCATTGCAAGAGCCGCCTATGACGAGGCTGTAAAATATGCAAGAACCCGCGTCCAGGGGGGGAAGCCCATAATTCGGCACCAGGCTGTTTCAATGATGTTGGCTGATATGGCGACAAAAATACAGGCGGCAAGGTGGCTCGCCTACTACGCCCTTTGGAAAAATATCGAAACATTGGGGGGAGAGCCAGGGTTATCCTGCATGGCAAAGACATTTTGCTCGGATGTGGCGGTAAGGGTGACCATGGATGCCATGCAGATAATGGGAGGGTACGGGTACATGAAAGACAATATAGTGGAAAAATTGATGAGGGACGCCAAATTAACCCAGATATATGAAGGGACAAACCAGATTTGCAGGTTGGATTTGATGGAATATGGGGCGCCGAAAATTCCCTAGACAATGAGTATAGACGTTAAACAATTAACCGCTACTCTTGAATTAAATGAGAATAAAAGGAGATGAAGATGCCGGAATACACCAAGTCGGAAGCAAAGGAATGGGCAAGGGAAAAGTTTGTGGGGGTCGAAAACGTGCTGACGCCGTCTTTTAAAAACCAGGACGGCATGCTCCTTTTGGATGAGGCAGGCGTGCGTCATGATGTACGTGGGTGCATCGGCCACGGTTTTTTCGCTTCCACAGTGGGTGTGGAGGGCGTCCCCTTGATAGGGCATGAGCTGGTTTTAAGGCCGTTTTATCAGATTGCCAACGATGAGGCCAAAGATCGCATCCTACTGGATGCATACGTGTGCAACAACACTCTTGAAGAGCAGATCAGCAATTTGAAGATCGCCGAAGAAGAGGGCATAGACTCGGTGATGGTTGGTTTTTCTCCAAGTTTTTATCCCAAGTCGGAAAACGATATATTGGAGTATTTTCAAACGATTTGCGACAATACGAATCTGGCTGTTGTTGCCTATCCATCCCACAAGTATAATTTCGAACGCTTCCACCCCAGCAGTTTTTCACCCAAACTCATTGATCGCATTGCAGATATCGAAAATGTGGTCGCCATGAAGCTGGGGGTTCCAAATCTCCCCCACCAATGGGAATCCATTAAACGGTGCGGTCATAAAATATTGCTCAACAGCCCGGTGGTGTCGTGGTGGCCGTTGTTTGTCATGGAATTAGGCGTCAAATGGGCTGGGTCCGCTCCATATGAATACATGCAGACCCAGGAGGACCAAAGGCTTGTAAAGCATTTTGACAAGTTGTTACAGGGAGACTGGGAAGGCGCAATGGAGCTATTTTGGGAAATGGCCCCAGCGCGCAACGTGTTTGAGGGCTTCATCATGCCCACTGTTGAAGTGGGCAATTACAATTACATGCACTGGAAATACATGGGCTGGCTTACTGGAATGAACGGAGGCCCAATACCGCTCTCAACTGCAAGACTGTTTCAGAAGGATATGGAAACAATGAAGCAGGGGCTGATTCAAAGCGGTATCAATCCACGTGAGCCGGATGAGGAATTTTATGTCGGCAGGGTGAATTTTTAAGGCGTGACATCAAATTAAAACCGTCCAGGCAAAAGAGACTATCTTAAACGGCTAGCAGTATTTGGAAATGTCACGCCGTTACCTGGGCGGTTTGTTTGTGTCCTTTCGGCAAGCGTGCGTGAAATATTCCCACCTGGTTGATATTATAGGTTCCATGCAACGGTTTTTTAACTGGGAGAACAGCAAAATCGGCCGGGCCAGGAGTTCTGATAATTTAGGGCAGGCTGCAGCCAATCTTTATTAGCTGGTGCACCATGATCC